>NZ_FQZD01000020.1 GCF_900141835.1 Propionispora hippei DSM 15287
GGGAAGATTCTAAAGAGTGGGTTCGGCAAAACCGGCTTACGAAGTCAGGAAAAATGCTATATAGGAAGAGAAGTCAAACCATTGAGCGGAGTTTTGCAGACGCTAAGCAACTGCACGGACTTCGCTATTGCCGGTTTAGGGGTAGAGAGCATGTACAAGAGCAGGCGTTACTAACGGCTGCTTGTCAAAACATGAAAAAGATTGCCAATCACCTCGCCAGACTGGCGTAGGTATCGGCAATCTTTTCTTTTTGAGTCTACTTAGTGATGGTTTTCCTTTTGTTTTGTCTAATAGAAACCCCCATGGCTTAGATCTTTCCCAAACCATGGGGTTCTTCAACAGCCTGAGGGGGTATCTCAATTTCTATTGAGATACCCCCTTGGTTTTTATCGTTGTATGGCTGTGAGTAAATAGGACTGGCTAGGGACATACTAATGTTAATCCGGGGGTGATGGGGTGAATAATAACTCAGCTTTTAAGTTGTACCGTTATTTGAAAAGTCTGTTGGTATACCAACCACCACAGTTTCCCGAGCCTTTTATCCTGCGGGAACAGGAATACGAAACCCATGAAGGACAGGATGAGACAACCGGAGAAGAAGCGAAACTGGAGCAGTTAAACCGCCTGCTGACTCAGGCGAAACGACTGGCCAAGGCAATGGAGGACAGTGTACAGGCTTTGCAGCAGCAAGGCAAAACCCTGGAAAGCTCCGATATTATTGAAGAAATTGAACTCCTGGAAGAGCAGCAGGCTGAAATGAATCCTCTTTGGATGTCGTATACCAGCAGTACCGAGGCGGAAAAAAGAATTATAAGCTCTGTGCTTACGGAGAATGAGAAATTACTGAAGAAGCTTTATAATCTGCCGAAGAACAAAGATACGGTTATCCGCAATTTCACACTGCCTCTTGTACCGCCGCTGCCGGCTTTGTTGATATACCTTGACGGAATGATTGACAAAAAAGTCATTAATGAAGCCATTTTAAAGCCATTGCTGGCTATCCAGGATGATATACGCTATTCGGAGAGTCCGGATCTGGCGCAAACAATAGCCGATACGTTGCTGCCAAGCAATCAGGTACAGATTACTCAACGGTTTAATGAAGTAATGGATGGTGTAAATGGCGGTGATACGGCGTTATTGGTTGATGGAATGACAGCGGCTTTGGTTATTGATACAAAAGGGTATGATAAACGAAGCATCGACAGGCCCCAACTGGAGCAATCGGTACGGGGCGGACAAGCATCTTTTACCGAGAACTTACGGACTAATACCGCGCAAATCCGGGTAACTATGCCGACTAATGATCTGGTTACCGAGATGATTCTGGTAGGTGAACGTATTCCGATGAAATGTGCCGTCATGTATTTGCAGTCGGTGGCGAACGAGACGGAAGTGGCGGAGGTTAAACGACGCATTGAAGGCATCAGAACCGATTATATTCCGTCTATTGGCGTGTTGGGACAATTCATTGAAGATCATCCTAATATCCCTTTTCCCCAGAGTTTGTCTACCGAACGGGTGGACCGGGTTGCTGTCCATTTAGCGGAGGGAAGGATTGCTGTTTTGTTGGAGGGCAGTCCCTTTGTTCATATCCTTCCGGCCAATTTATTTACCTTTTTTCACTCCAGCGAGGATTTTAACCTGCCGGTCACGGTAGCAACGGGCGTACGCCTGTTGCGTTGGATCGGAACCGTATTGGCAATTATTTTGCCGGCGTTATATCTGGCTATTAATTATTTTCATCAGGAAGCCTTGCCTACCGACCTGGCCCTGGCGATTGCCGGGGCACGGGAAAAGGTTCCTTTTCCCGCTTTGGTTGAGATTTTACTCATGGAGTTTTCCTTTGAGCTGATTCGTGAAGCGGGAATACGGGTTCCCGGTGTGCTAGGTTCAACCATCGGCATTGTGGGCGCCATTATTTTAGGCCAGGCGGCCGTAAGCGCCAATATAGTCAGCCCGATTATGGTGGTATTGGTTGCCTTAACCGGGGTGGCTTCCTTTACCATACCTGATTATCGCATGGCCTTTGCCCTGCGTATTTACCGATTTGTACTGTTACTGTTGTCTGCTGCCCTTGGCTTCGTCGGTATCGCCTTTGGCATGATGGTTTTAACCGTGCTGCTAACCAGCATGAAATCCTTCGGTGTTCCTTATTTATCACCCTTAGGACCCAGAACGAGAGCCGGCCTGGATGTGGTATTTAGAGGACCGGTTTACCGGCAAGAAAAACGTCCTGATGAACTGAACCCTAAAGATATCAGGCGTCAACCCAAAATCAGCCGTATCTGGAAGACTGAAAAACCGGTTAACAGGAGGTGACAGCTTTTGAGTTATCAGCATGGAACGCTAGGGCAGGCGGAGGCCATCGGCATTATTTTTAATATTTCTATGGTCAGAGTTTTTTTGTCCAATCCGGTGCAGGTTATTGCTTTAAGCGGAGAACTGGCCTGGCTGGTTATTCTTGTTGCCGGTTTTATCAGCATGGCTGCGTCGTTTGCCTTTTTGTATGTGTATAAACGGATGCCGGGAGACCTGTATCAGATAACGGAAAAATTGCTGGGAATCTGGGGAGCAAGAATCATGGCGCTTCTCTGCATCGGCCTGTTTTTTACTAATGCCGTCTTGCTCTTTAGACAGTTTACGGAAAATACCCTGCTTACCGCTTTGCCCAATACAGACTTTCAAGTTGTTTCTTTTGGGTATGCCCTATGTGTGCTGATTATACTTTATGCAGGAATTGAAGCGATAGGAAGATCCCTCTATATCATCATCCCCTTTGGTGTCATAGGATTAACGGTTGTATTCCTACTGCTTTATCCTTATTATGATATCTATAATTTACTTCCCTGGCAGGGTTATGGAATCAAACAGGCCATTGGCGCTTCCCTTGTGTCGAGCGGATATAATATGTCCGGATTTTTGGCTGTAATCATGCTGGCTCCTTCGTTGCAAAATTACCGGACTATACGGACCTCCCTGGTATTTGGCCTTGGCGGCAGCGCCTTGATTAAAAGCGCGTCGCTGGGTGTATTCGTCCTGGTTTTTGGCGTTCAAGTGGGTCTGGAAAAGGTGCTGCCGTTCTATGAAATGGCCCGTCTGGTATATATAAGCCGGTATATGCAGCGCATTGAATCCTTGTTTATTCTGCTATGGGTTATTGCAGGAACCTTCGCTGTTGCCGTTGCTCTGTATTTTGCCCTGTTTATGCTAACAAGGTTACTCAACTTACCGGCGATCAGGCCGATAATGCCAATTGCCGTTATCATATTGGAACAAGTGGCGTCTTTACCTGAAGATATCATTATGACAATTCGAATGGATGGATACTTGCATAATACGGTATTTGCAGGATGCGAAATAGCTATTCCTCTTATTTTATTACTGGCTTTCTGGATAAAAGGTTCCAAACAGGGAGGCATGAAAAAATGTCCTTCCGGCTCGTAGCCTGGTATTTATTGATTGTTGGCAGCCTGTTCTTTGCAACTGGCTGTAGCGGAGCTCAGGAAACCGATAGTACAGCCTATGTACTGGCTTTGGGAATTGATAAGGGAGAGCAGGACGGTATGATAAAGTATACCTGTCAGGTTGCCTTGCCAAAACCAAGTACGAAAGAAGGCGGAGAAGAGGAATCCAAGACGCAGGTTAGCGTCACGGCGACAGCGCGGTCATTGGCCGAGGCCCGTAATTTAATCAACTCATCCATGTCCAGAACGCTGACCTTTTCCCATATGAAAGCGCTTATTATCGGTGAGGATTTGGCGAAAGAGGGCGTTAATGATATTTTTGCTCCGTTAATGCGGTTTCGTGACATGCGCGGTTCTATCTATATTTTAGTGGCTAACGGGGTCAGTGCCGCAGATTTTATGGACAAGAACAAGCCTAAACTGGAATCCTTTATGTCCCGGTATTACGAATCTATGATGTTCAGTTCGAATGAGTCCGGTTATTATTTTAGAACCACACTACAGGATTTTTATAAGGAGTTAAAAAACGTAGGTGACTGCCCACTTGCCACACTGGTAAGTCTTAATGGGAAAAAGAAAGGTGAGGATGGCGAAGGAAGCATGTTTCCCTCCGAGGTTTCTCCGGAGTATACGGCGGGAAATTCACCTTTAGAAAAGGGGAATCCGGCAGAAGCGATGGGACTTGCTGTATTTAGTGGTGATAAAATGGTGGGGACGTTGACTAATGAGGAAGCCCGTATGCTAAATATTTTACGGGGCACGTTTAAGCACGGTTTTTATGTCATTACCGACCCGTTGGTACCGGAGAAATTTGTTAATCTCACCATGCGGCTAAACGGTAAACCCCATATTAAAATAGAACAGATGGACGGGCAAATTCATATTAAGGTAGAGGTAAATGTAGAAACGGAAATAACGGCAATCCCCAGCGGAACAAACTATGAGCAAGGTGAGTACAACCAGTTGCTGGAGAATCATATCAGCCAGCTTTTGCAGGCCCAGATCCTGAAAATGCTTCATAAGACCCAAGAGTGGGGGTGTGATGCGGTTGGCTTTGGGGTGCATATGCGGCCTTTCTTTGCTACCCATCAGGAGTTTATGCAATTAGATTGGCCGCCCATGTACCGACAGGCGGAGTTTGACATAAGTGTCAATACCATCGTGCGCCGAACCGGCCTGATGCAGCAGACTGTGGGAAAGATAGAATGAACAGGATTAAAGTAAGACGTGTTGTTTGCGGGGTGATAAGATGGATTACGTGCTTTTCGTGTTTAGCCTGGTTGCTGCTGTGCCGGCCTATACCTATGGTTCCTGGTTGAACAAACAGGACAATAAAGCCGGCGCTATTTGGATGTGGGCGATGGTATTGCTGGGGGTGGGCTTATCGGTCTTTAGTATGCTGCGTTACTAATCTGGCTGTAGTTATGAAAATAAAAATAACACCGCATCCCTGCTGCGGAATATACTTACAATGGGGTAGGTAACTTTTGAATAAGCTGGAGGGATAGGATGCGTATCGGAATTGTCGGTGTAGGCCGTATGGGGCGGGCGTTAGCCTCCAGACTTTCGCAGCAGGGAGGCTATTCTTTATGCCTGTTCGACAAACATGCCGGCAGACGGCAGGCACTGGCAGCCAAGCTCTGTGCTGAAGCGGCGAGCAGCCTGGCGGATATGGAAGCGCTGCCGCTGGTCATATTAGCCGTACCTGATAAGGAAGTGCTGGAATGTATCAAAATTTTTAACCGGATGACGCTGCCGCCGGTAGTGATTAACATAGCCACCAATATAACTCAGGATAGTCTGCTGCAGGCAATAGGACCCAGCCTGACAGCCGTCAATGTGAAATTTATCGGCCACGCGGGAGAACTGGCTCTGGGGCAACGGCCGGTGATCATTGTTGACAAAAGCAGCGGCAGTATGGCAACGGTGATTCAGGCCGTTTTTCAAACGGTAGGCGATGTGGTGATCGGTGATTCCGATTTGGTTGGAGTAATTAACCGGATTGCAGCGGAGGAGGTACTGATTGCCGGTGTTCGGATAGAAAACCGTCTGCGGCAGGCGGCAATCTCCGATCCGGCGATGATTCGCAGCGCCATTCGCCAGGTGGCGGCCGGAACGTTAAAGGCTTTTGCTGACAAGGATTTAGGTCCTTTCGCTCAGGAAATTGTCGGTGCAGTACGGGAAAAAATCAAAGGGACTTAGGAAACTGCCAGGTTATCTCAAATCAGCCATTCCTCGGAACTTGTCTAATAAAAAGATCAGGCCCTGTGCCAGAAGCGCAGAGCCTGATCTTTTTATTATTTATGAACGACTGGCAATGGCAACAGCCACCACCGCTCCTAAGCCAGAACCATCCTTACTTAACTTGGTCACAATCCGGTGCGCCCTGTCCTGATATACTTCAGTCAGAACCTGATGAATGGCGTCGGCGTAGCCAGGTAGTTTCTCATATAAGGAACCGTCAATGGCAATGGTATGATTGCGTTCCAAAGCAGGGTCAATCCGCTGCAGAATGCCGACAAAGCTGGCGGCAACCAAACGGGCCGAACGGGTGGAAATCAGGGTAGCTACCGTGGACAGCGCCTGACGGTCACTTAAGGCGCTGTCGGTAATGCAAAGGCGCTGCTTCAGCCAAGCGGCAATAGCCGCTAAATCGCCGGAAGTGTCACCGGTCAAAACCGCGATATCGGCGCCGGAAAAACAAGCTGGCTGGGAAAGGAAAGCCGCCACTTTATCCGCACAGTGGGATAGCAAGCCCTTCTTATGTAAGTCGGCCATAATGAGCTGCAACAGCTCACCGATATAGCGGCCGGAAACCATTTTTTCAAGCAACTGGGCGCCCGGCTTTTCGCTGGACTGGTCAAGCAGCCGGTCATAATCGCTAAACGGCAGTTTTTTATTGAAATTGCCTGATTCCATATTAATGACCATCGGGCCCCCGGTCAGGGGTGATTTAGGCTCCAAATAAGCCGTGTTATGGCCGGTGCCGCAAATCGAGCCAATGTCGGTGCCGGGATGGCTATAAGCGCTGGTAAGCAAGGTGCCTACCGTATCATTTAAGATAACCTGCGGTTTGATGTTGGTCAGTCCCTTACGATGTAATGCTGCCTGGAGCAGTTGGTTGACATCCTGGCTTTCTACACCGGCAGTAGCGATTTCTTTAGTCCAGTGGATTAAAGAGGCCGTATTTACGCCGGTCTGGCGCATGGGGAAAGAAAAGGTATGACCAAGATGGTAGGTGACAGACGGTTCGGCAATTTGTGCAAGCTGCTCGGCTATGAAATCAAACAAATCTTCCGCGCTGGCGCTTGCAGCAAGATAATCATAAGTGCCTGACGGGTCCTTCAACGGACGGGATAGGTGATTTTTTATCGAAAAACCGCCTTTTCCATCCAGTTCGGCGACCAAAGTCCGGACATTGGTCCCGCCAAAGTCCACAGCCAGGTATTGACCGGTTTCCTGTCCGGTCGGCGCCTGTAAAAAGGACGGCAGCATTTTCAGCGTTTCATCCGTACCGGTCATTCCGTCAATCATGGCCTGCTTAAAGCTTTTAGCGATGGCGTGAATTTGTTCAAGGGAAACAGTCAAATCACGGGTTGCCTGCTGAAGCGTGGTTTCTAAGCTTTGCATTGCATCTCCTGCCTCTCTGCCAATATTTACTTTTATTATAACATAGAAAAAAGGTAAAGTGATGGCAAACAATCAGCATTCTTCCAGCAATTTCTTTGCTTCCACATACATGGCAATGCCGGCGGCCACTTTTTTCGCTTCTTTCATGGCCAGCACCACGGTAGCCGGTTGGTGGACCACATCACCGCCGGCAAATACCCCGCGCCGGGTCGTCATGCCATAGGGGCGGTCCCGAGTTACCACATAACCCTTGTCATTTACGTCAATCCCGGTGGTGGTTGACACAATGCGGGCGGCCGGGCGTTGACCGACGGCTACGATAACTTTGGTCGCGGGCAGAACTTCTATTTCGCCGGTGCCCTGCAAGGCGCCTTCTTTCGTTTGTTCCTGCCGCTCGCATTCCAAACCGGTTACCCATTCCGTACCGTGGAAGGCGAGGGGGGCCGTCAACCAGCGAAAAGAAACACCCTCGGCAACGGCGTCTTCATATTCCGATTTTAAAGCTGTCATTTCTTTTTCTGTCTGTCGATAGACTACGGCAACTTTGGCTGCACCCATGCGCAAAGCCGTCCGGGCGGCGTCAATGGCTACGTTCCCGGCGCCGATGACCAGCACAGTGTCGCCGGGGTGGACAGGTACCTCCTGGCGGTCAAGAATGTCGGCGGCAGCCAGGCGAACCATGCTGAGCAAGTAGGTGGCCGGCATAACGCCGGGCAAATCTTTCCCCGGTAAATTGAGCATCCGGGGCAGTGCCGTGCCTGTACCGATAAAGATGGCATCAAACCCTTGCTCAAACATTTCGTCGATGGTGATGTCCTTGCCGATCAGTACATTGGTTTTGAAGGTCACGCCAAGCCGCTTGATTTTGCGGACTTCCCGCTGTACCACTTCCTTGCTCAACCGGAATTCAGGGATACCATAGACCAATACGCCGCCCAGTTCAGGCTGGGCCTCAAATACGGTTACACCAATGCCCAGCTTGGCTAAGTCGCCCGCAATAGTAAGGCCGGCCGGCCCCGAGCCGATTACGGCGACCTGACCGAACTTGGCGGTTTGGGCGGGAGGCACGCTGATATCCATTTCCGCGTCGAAGTCGGCGATAAACCGTTCCAGCTTGCCGATTTTAATGCCGGCCTGCTTCTTACTTAAAATACAGGCGCCTTCACATTGCTTTTCGTGAGCGCAAACCCGCCCGCAAACAGCCGGCAGGTTGCTGCGGCGGGCGATAATATCGCTGGCTTCGCCAATATTGCCTTTAGCCAGTGCCTGAATAAACTGCGGTATTTCATTGGTAATCGGGCAGCCTGTCCGGCAGAGTGGGTTCTTGCAATTTAAACAGCGCTTTGCCTCGGCAATGGCTTCCCTGGTAGAAAAGCCTTCGTCAATTTCGTGAAAAGACAGTTCCTGTGTGTCAAAATCGCTTTTTTTATCGATACGCATAGTTTCATCACCCTTTTATTGCTAGTACTTTATCTGTATTAAAAATCTGCTGTTTTACGGTCCTTTGCCTCACTGCTTCGTTGTCGTCCTTAGAGATTCTGGATCTGCGCGGTTTATCCGTCTCGCATGCAAAAAAAACGCCAAAATCAGCTATAGCTTTAACGTAGATGAGGTACTAGCTAAAATAGAATATGGTAGGCTATATATTACATTACTATTTTATCAGCAGGGCTGGAAATATTAAATAGGAATCATTGTTAAAGAGTAATATATCTAAAATAGTTTGTATTGCGTGAAAAGCTGTAATTTTGTTAAAAATGATATACAATGAGTCATGGATAGGAGGTGCTGTCATGGAACAACTGCTTGACATGATTGTAAACTATATTGGGGCCTGGGGTTATCCCGCTATTTTTCTGGGGATGGCGCTGGAAAGTGCCTGCCTGCCTGTACCGAGCGAAGTCATTTTCGGTTTTGCCGGCTACCTGGTTTTTCTGGGCAGGCTGGAATTTGCTCCGTCTGTGGCTGCCGGTGTAGCTGGCGGTCTGGCCGGATCGATAACCGCTTACGCCGTAGGGTATTATGGTGGCCGTCCTTTTGTGGAAAAGTATGGAAAGTACATTTTTTTATCGGCCGGCCATGTGGCGGCGGCGCAGCGCTGGTTTGACCGTTATGGTATGAAGGCGACTTTTTTCAGCCGTTTGCTGCCTGTTGTCAGGACCTTCATTTCGCTGCCTGCCGGCTTTGCCAGAGTCGATTTTGTCCGGTTTGTGCTGTATACCGTGTTGGGATCGCTGCCCTGGACTATCTTGCTAATCTATGCCGGACTGCTGCTCGGTGAAAGCTGGGGGGTTATTTACGCTGTCGGGCACCGTTTAAATCTGGGAATAGCGGCAGTGCTGGCAGTGGCGGTCCTGTTATTTTATGCAAAGAAACGGAGGACCCGTTCGGACAGGGACTGATAATCCACCAGATGGGCGGCTGAGGCATAGGCGCCGGCTACAAATAGCAGATAAAAGAAGCCGCAGAAGAGCAGGCGGCTGACGCAGAGATGCTGGCGGCGCAGGGTGAGCCAGAGGAAAAAGATGGACAACCAGGTGACGGCGCCGGCCATGATCAGGTATTGATCGAAGCGCCAGGAAGTGAATAGCAGGCCCAGTGCGCTGGGGATGGCAGCCTGAATCATCATGGAGCCGCTGATATTGCTGAGGGCCAGCGCAATTTTTCCCTGCCGTACCCAGATGACAGCGTTGATGGTTTCCGGCAGTTCGGTGGCAACGGGACTTAAAAACAGGGCTACGATGTGTGCCGGCATACCCAAGGTCAGGCTGAAACTCTCCAGACGGTGGACAAACACTTGCGAACCCAGGAAAATAAGGATTAGAGCCAGACCGGTCTGTAAGAGTACCCAATAAACTGAAGGGTCTTTTTCGTGAGGGCGGAAGGTGAGAGCCGCCAAATTTTTGGCGACGCTGGATTCGGCCTGCATTTCCCTGACGGCGTACCAGACATAAGCGGCGATCAGCAGCAGGCCGCTATAGGCCTTGCCGGGAAAGACGATAAGGCCCAGGGCAATGTTGAAGGTAAAGATGATCAGAAACCACACCTGGTTCCGCGCCAGTTTGTCACTGTCAATGGACAGGCAGGTAGCGCGGGCTTGCTGTTTTAAATAGATAAACAGACACCAGCCGACAACGGCATAGCCGACGGTGCTGAGGATCAGCGGTCCGCCCAGGGCAGCTCCCACACCGATATCCTGTACGCCGAAAGCGACCGCCATCAGTGTGACCGAGCTTTCCGGCAGCGCCGTGCCCAGCGCGGCCAGAACACTGCCCACCGCGTTTTGGGAGATATTAAACTTTTTGCCGACCCATTCAATTCCGTTGACAAATAGTTCACAGCTTATATAAATTAAACCGGCAGCAGCGAGTAAGACGGCAAAATCCCAGAGCATGTCCGATTCCTCCATCCGAGTGTAGTAATAAGCTCCTATTTCAGTCAAGTGACCTGTCTGGATGACCAACTGCTACGTTGCCGTTCATCGGCGTAGGAATCGCTATGTTTCATTCCTCTGCCTTGCAGATGAACATTCATTCTGCGTTCTTTGATAAAAAGATGAACCTGTCACAACACCAGAGTTTGTTATATAGTGTATACAAGAAGCGGCTTGTTACACCTTGGAACAGGCAATACCAGCAATTACCGACAGCGTGCCCGTAGCGTCAATTGTTATATCTGTCTATTGACTGTTATAGTGGTAACATGGTTAGATAGAAAGTAAAACGCTGGTAATTTGTACAGCCGGCTGGGAAAGGGAAGGAAGTATATGTCTGTTGTTAGCAAATTTCTGGCCGATGTAAAGCAGGACTGGTCTGTTTCCGCCATTACTTCAGGTTTTATTGCAGTGATCGTTTCTTATGCCGGGCCCTTGCTGATCGTTTTCCAGGCAGCGAGAATCGCTCATTTATCGGATGCGGAGTTGTCTTCCTGGATTTGGGCTATTTCTTTTAGCAGCGGCCTGGCGGGTATGCTGCTCAGCGCCTGGTTCCGGGCGCCGGTGATTGCCGCTTGGTCCACACCCGGGGCGGTACTCTTAGTTTCCGGTTGGGCTGGCTATTCTTTTGCCGAGTCGGTTGGCGCTTTTATTTTTTCCGCTGTGCTGGTTGTTATTTTGGGCTATTCGGGCTTGTTTTCCGCGATGATGGAGCGGATTCCCCGCGGGATCATTGCCGCTATGTTAGCCGGCATTTTACTGAAATTCGGGGTTGATGTGTTTGTGTCACTGAAACAAATGCCGCTTGTGGCTTTACCGATGTTTGTGGTTTATTTGCTGAGTAAACGGTATTGTCCACGGTACGCGGTAGCTGCTACGCTGCTAAGCGGTCTGGCCAGCGCCGGGCTGTTGCACGAACTGGCTCCCGTGGCTATCCGCATAGCGTTGGTGGAACCGGTCTATACGGCACCGGTTTTTTCTCTGAAAGCGGTGGTAGGTCTTGGCTTGCCGCTTTGCATTGTGACGATGGTGTCCCAGAATGCAACCGGTATCGGTGTGCTAAAGGTAGACGGTTACGATTTGCCGCCTAATCCGCTGATCGGTGTCACCGGCATTGCCTCATTGCTGTCTGCGCCTTTTGGTTCGCATGGCGTTAATCTGGCAGCCATTACGGCGGCTATTTGTACGGGGAAGGAAGCTCATGCCCAGCCGGAAAAACGTTATGTCGCCGGCATTGCCTGCGGTGTTTTTTATATGTTATTGAGCTTGTTCGGCGCAACAGTAGTAGCTGTATTTTCAGCGTTCCCTGCCGAATTGATTGCCGTCATTGCCGGAGTGGCTTTGTTTGGCTCTTTGGGGTCAAGTCTGTCATCGGCTATGGAAACCGAGAAGGATAAGGAAAGTGCTTTGGTAACCTTTTTAATCACAATTTCAGGCATTTCTTTACTGGGCATCGGCGCTCCCTTTTGGGGCCTGATTGGCGGGATGGTCACCCATGGCATTTTGACAGGCAACATACGCTGGCTGTGGCAAAAGCTGGCACCGGTTAAGTAGCGGACGAATTTATAAGACTCTGTCGAAGCAGCATGGAAAAAGGCAATGGGCGGCACGGAATATCCGTACGGGCCATTGCCTTTTTTCTTCTATTTTTAAGGTTGCTGGAGTATCAGTAATTCCCTAGCAGCGTCCGGTGCAATTCAGCCGGTTCGATTGCATCCAGGTTGTCGCAGACGATAAGCAGCTTCATCATCTTTTTATCCCGGAAAATTCCGAACTTTCCGCCTGACGGACTCAGAAAAGGCACTGTGGTGCCGCCCGGGGGCAGTGTAAAAGAAGTAACCACCCTGCGGCTTGCCAAATCGGCGATTTCCCATAGGTCCTGTGGTCGCTGGCCCTGTGCTGCGGTTAAGGTTATCGCAGCCGGCAGGTTTTTTTCCAGTACCAATACCAACGGTTCTGCGGCGGTGCCTGTTACCCTTGTCGATATTGTCTGTCTTTCTGCTATGATTTTGGCTTTTCGGATCAGCGCATTCGGCGGAAATTGGCTCAAATCGGCGCCATACAGGTCGGACATTGTTGCTTTGGCAGCAGTTTCCTGCCAAGTGCGGCCCGGCGGCGCCTCGCTGAGGGTTTTTTGGTATTCGGCCGGCTGTAAAGCAGTCAGATCGCCGGTTACTTTAATCAGGCCCGGCAATGTACCTGTCCAACTGTTAAAGGGAAGGTCAGCGGTTGGCGGCGGGAGTTCCCATACATTTTCTCCTGGCAGCAGTTTTTTTCTCAGTTTTAAGCCAGGCAATAGAATTTCATTATTGGCATCGGTTAAGCGGTCAACTTGGATGATCAGGCGAATAGGTATATTTTTTTGAACAAACAATACCTTTGGCGTATAGCCGGTACTGTTGGCGTGCAGATGAAGTGTTTGAACGCCGTTTGCTACCTGGGCTTTCGACAGTGTTGTCTCATCGGCGGCGTTGGCCTGTGCCACCAGCCAGGGCAGGTCAACGCCGCCCAGGGCGCCTCGACCCGCCAGTGCCATTCCCGCCAGAAGCACACAGATACCGGCCGGTTTCAGCCACGACTTAGCGGTCATAGCCGAAAACAATCCGCTTGCTTTCACGAAATCACCTCATCCATAAAGCTTTCTTATATACTATATTACCCATTTATAACGGAAAAGAATGAAATTTATGTTAGCTTTTTGTAAAATCGGTCAAGGTTGGGTTTCCAAAGCAGCGAATAATACCTGGGAACTGTTTTTTGCGCCAGACGAGGTGAACTTTTGCAGAATAATGCTTTTTCTGGTAAGAAAAGCGCCGTTCGGAGACGTTGGGAATACGTCCTGACGGTTCGCCAACTTTGCAAGGGAAAATTAAATTTTGTAAGATTTTCGTAAGACCAGACGGGGACACACTGTCGAATGCAGGCCGGCCAGCGATAACCAAGCTTTGCTGAAACAATCCGTGAAGAAATTGTAATTCATAGTTGGTGGACTGCTAGGCCTGTCGGCAGGAGTTTTTGGGGTTGACAGAGAAATCCATAATAAATACATAAACCATCTATAATGACAAGGGTTAGCTACTTTTTTCGCGAGAATCAGCACCTTATCTGGATGAAAAGAGTGGGTTCTTTTGCGTGTTTTTCGTGATGCGTTATCGCTGTCATTTTGACTATGTCCGATAGACGCAGCTTTTCTGCCTTGCAACGCAAAAATCCTTGCAAACTGCTTGCCAGGTTTAAACCAGATATGGTACCAGTAAAAAGATGGAGGATGTGCTGGATGAATATTGCTTTTTTTCTGATTCCCAAAAACGAAGTGACTTATTTGCCGATACATAACAGTATGCGGCAGGCGTTGGAAAAAATGGAGTATCACCGTTATACGGCTGTGCCTTTAATTGACGAATGTGGCAAATATGCCGGAACGCTCACTGAGGGAGATTTACTCTGGAAATTGAAAAATACGCCGAATTTGGCCTTTGCCGATACGGAAAAAATCAAAATCAGGGATATCCCTCGCCGGATGGTCAATACGCCGGTACGGGTAGATGCCCAAATGGAGGACTTGCTGTCTCTGGTAATCGTCCAAAACTTCGTTCCTGTTGTGGACGACAGCGAAATTTTTATTGGCATTATCCGCCGCCGTGAGATCATTGAGTACTATGCCAACCAATTGGCAATTAGCAAGCCATAAAACGGAAATACACCGAATAAAAAAACAGTCCGGACTGCATGCAGTCCGGACTGTTTTTTTATGGAGCGGTTACCCTGTCCCAATTCTCATTGATAATTTGGGCGATTTTCTGCTTGCCGGCGATGCCCGGATGCAGTCCGTCTACCGAATAATAGGCGGGCAGCAGCCCGTCGGGACCGGTTAAGGCCGGTGCGATATCGATATAATAATCCTGATGGCGGATGAATTCATTGACGCGGTTGAACTTGTACTGCCAGTCCGGTGCCGTCTCGGCTTGGAAGACGCGTTGCATGGCCTCAGGCCGGAGGGGAGGCAAGGTCAGAAAAATCGGCCGGATGCCTGCCGCCTGGCATTGGCTGCGGAGAGAGAGCAGATCTTTGATGACTTCCGTGGCCGGAACATCGCCGCGCAGGCTGTTGGTGCCGGCCAGAATCAACAGGTATTTGGGCTGATAGGGCAGCACATCGTGGCAGAAACGTTCGGCGATTTGCGCCGATGTATCACCGCTTTTACCCAAGTTGACGGCAGGGAAGGACAGATAAGTCTGATAACCGTATTCCCAGTCGGCCGGGTGGTGCGAAATATCGCCGCCGCCGTGAGTGATACTGTCGCCCAGAGTAGCGGCATAGGCGCCCCGGCTCAGGTCTACGGTGAAGGACGCCGTGTCGGAATATACTCCTACCGGATTGCCGGCGGCGTCGATGCCGCGTACCCGCCAATAGTAAGTGCCGGGAGCGATGCGAGGCGCATCGTCATAGCAGTCAAAGCCGGTGACCTGCTTGCTCCAGATCCGGTAAACGGACGGCTCCGTACCGTTGGGGTTTTCCGGTGGACGGCTGAGTAGCTCCACTTCATATCTGGTGGTGGCGCTGACCGGAATCCAGGCATAGACCGGATATAACGGGGCGGGGCGATTCTGCCAGTTGAGATCGGACGTGATCAGCGGCCTAAGCGGCTGACGGACGGCATTGCTTAGTACAAGCTCTTGCGCATCGGAAAAGACACCGATGGGATTTTTGTCGTAATCCAGCGCCCGGACCCGCCAATAGGCACGGGCGGACAATACGGCGGAAAGATCGGCCTGGTATCCGGGAGCGTAGGCGGTGCGGAGTGGGGTGATTTCATAGCGGGAAGGAAGCACTCCGTTGGGGTTCTCCGGCAGACGGCTGAGCAGTTCAATTTCATAGGATACGGCGCCGGGAATGGAATTCCAGGTGAGCATAGGCCGTTTACCGGCCGTTTTTTTTGCCGTATAGAAAGCAGTGGCTGACGGTTTAAGCGGTTCAGCCGCCGCCTGGGCTGCCGGTAGAGCCGGGATATGTAAGCTTTGGCTGAAAAGAAACAGCAATACAAGAAACAAACGAAGCATACAAATTCATCTCCTGTCATATGTAAAATGTCGCGGTTTGACAGTGGAAACGAGACGGAGACGTCCGTCAATTCCTATAAAAAAGTATCATAAATACGAGGATCTTGCAATACCGGTTGTGGTATGGCCCTGTTCCGTGGTATAAAGAAAGCAGATGGCATAATAGCGGTTTTTCGGCTGTCCGAGGGAAACAAAACAGCGGCAAAATTATTTTCCCGCCGGTTTTGCCGTAACCGGAAAAGGCCGTCAGGCTGCACCGGATGAATAAAGCAGGGTTTTCTTAGGAAATAGTAAGACGTGGTGGCAGGAGGACGAAATATGACCTATAAGCTGGTTTGCATTGACATAGACGGAACATTGCTTAACAGTAAAAGTAAAATTACCGACACGACAAAAGCGGCGATCAGACAAGCCCATAATCAGGGGGTCCATATCGTTGTCAGCACCGGCAGAATGTATACCGACGCCGCTTATTACTCCGATCTGGTGGGGGTAAAGTCACCGGTTATTGCTTCGAACGGTGCGTTTATCAAGGAGAAAGACAAAGGTGAGGTGATTTATCAAAGTGTGTTAGGGGAGTACCTAGCACTTGAAATTCTGGAGGTGTTTCGGTCCTATCGGATTAGTCCCTTTTTTTGCACGCCCCATAAATTTTATTATGGCAGTATTCTTTTTAAACTTTTTTATCTTTTTGCTCAGCTTCGCGGACGAAGAAACAATGTGCTTGACACGGAATATGTACCCTCCTGGCAACGCTGGCGGAAAGTGCTGCGGCTGGAGCGGGAGAATATTGTGAAATGCGAGGTCATCCATCGGGATATTCACTCCCTTGGCCCGTTTCGGGAACGGCTTCAGAGAATAAAAGATTTGGAAATTATAAATTCGTCAAAACACAATATTGAGCTGACCGCCAAGGGCGTTTCCAAGGGGCGGGCGGTGCAAATTCTTGCTGACTTTTATCAGGTTGAACGGGAAGCGGTGCTGGCGATTGGTGACAGTGAAAACGATGTTTCCATGCTGGAGTATGCCGGTATGGGCATTGCCATGGGCAATGCCGCGACGGTAGTCAAGCAAAAGGCCGATTACGTGACCGATACTAATGACCGCGATGGTGTGGCCAAAGCTCTTTATAAGTTCGTCCTGGCCGAGCAGCCGGCAGACCGGCAATATGAATTTTCCTGAATCAGGCAGGAAGATGACGAAAAAGGCGGTAATCTTTACAGTAAGCCGGTGAAGCATTTCAGACCGGCGTAGACTTGCTAGGAAGTCAATTGAGTGAAAAGGAGATTGAGTCATATGGGATTACCGACAATCGGATTTATCGGTACAGGCGTTATGGGAAAAAGCATGGCCGGTCATTTGCTGCGGTCCGGCTATTCGCTGCAGGTATACAACCGTACCAAGGCCAAGGCCCAGGCACTGCTGGACCAGGGGGCCGTCTGGGCTGCTTCGCCGGGTGACGTCGCGGCGGCGTGCGATATCGTCATTACCATGATAGGCTATCCCAAGGATGTGGAAGAAGTTTATCTTGGTGATGGCGGCCTGATTGCCCGGGCTCAAACGGGCACGATTTTAATCGATATGACCACTTCATCGCCGCTGCTGGCTCGCCGGCTGTATGCGGCGGGGGCGGAAAAGGGCGTCCACGTATTGGATGCGCCTGTATCCGGTGGGGATGTCGGTGCCAGAGACGGCAGGCTGTCTATTATGGTTGGCGGCGACGAGGCGGTTTTTCAAAAGGCCGCTCCGCTGTTTGAGTGTATGGGCACCAATATTGTCCTGCAGGGATCGGCCGGAGCCGGGCAGCATACCAAAATGTGCAACCAGATTGCCATTGCTTCCAATATGATGGGGGTTTGCGAAGCCATGGCCTATGCGGTTAAGGCGGGTTTGGACCCAACCCGTGTCCTGACCAGTATCGCCACAGGAGCTGCCGGCAGTTTTTCATTGAGTAACCTGGCGCCGCGCATGCTGCGCGGTGATACGGCCCCCGGTTTTTATGTGAAGCATTTTATTAAGGATATGAAAATTGCTATTGAGGCGGCGGAAGAAATGGGTCTTGTTCTACCCGGCCTGTTGCAGGCAAAAGCCCTGTATGAAAAGCTGGCTGCCGCCGGGCATGAAAATAGCGGCACTCAGGCACTTTATCTGCTGTATAGCGGAGAGCAATAAGCTGATTATGGAGAAGGGATGTGTGAAGCGATGGTAATCGTAATCGCAAGGCTAAAGGTCAGGGCAGGAAAAAAGAGCGAGCTGTTTAAGCTGGCGCAACATATTCTGGCAGAGACCCGCCAGGAAGAGGGCTGCATCAGCTATGAACTGATGGATGATCCTTATAGTGAAGAAGATTGCGCGTTTGTGGAACGTTGGGCTGACCGGGCCGCACTGACCCGTCATATGCAAACCCCGCACTTCAGTGACTGGCGGCAAAAATCAGCCGACTATCTGACCGGCCCCTCAGCAGTGTCCCTGTATCAGGCAGAGGCAATGGGACTATAAAAATCAGTTGAGCTACCCGGCTGGAGGGATCAACTATTGTTTAGGAGTCAAGCAATGGCTTTTACCTATATATTGGAATGTGTCGACGGCACTTTTTATACCGGCTGGACGGTTGACCTTACGGCGCGGCTGGCGGCGCACAACGCGGGAACGGCGTCCAAGTATACTCGCTGCCGGCTGCCGGTCAGACTGGCGTATTTTGAAGAATTTACCGAAAAGACAGATGCCCGAAAACGGGAAGTGGCAATCAAACGGTTGAGCCGACGGGAAAAAGAATATCTGATAGTAATAAAAAAGACAGAGTCTTGCGAAAATAAAGAATGACGGCAAGCAGGCAGGATTTAGCTTCCGGATTGAAGAAGTGAAAGATCAGATCTGACGATACCGCCAGCAAATGAAAGCAGCGAGAATTTGATAGGGAGAGATCAACATGAGTATACTTGAGCAGCTAAAACAAAAGGCCAAAGCCGATAAAAAGCGGATTTTATTACCGGAGGCCACTGATCTGCGGGTGATTCAGGCAGCCAGCATGGCTATAAAGGAAGATATTGCCCAGGTTATATTAATCGGTTCACGGGATGAGATTTTAAAAAATGCCGGTTCTATCGATTTGTCCGGCGCTACTATCATTGATCCGCGCACTTCGGAGAAACGCCAGCATTATAGCGAGGCCTTCTATGAGCTGCGTAAGTCTAAGGGCATGACGCCGGAAAAGGCGGCGGCCTTAATGGAAGATCCGGTGTATTTTGGCATGATGATGGTAAAGGAAAATGATGCCGACGGTCTGGTGTCGGGGGCTATCCATTCCACAGCGGATACACTTCGTCCGGCCCTGCAGATTGTCAAGACGGCACCAGGGTCCAAGCTGGTATCCACTTTCTTTATTATGTCCATTCCTGATTGTGAGTATGGCGATAATGGAACGCTGCTTTTCGCCGACTGCGCCCTGAATGAAAGCCCCAATGCCGAGCAGCTTTCGGAAATTGCCATTGCCACAGCGACCAGCATGAAGCAAATGCTGGGCATTACGCCGTCGGTAGCCATGCTGTCCTACTCAACGATGGGCAGCGCTCATAGTGAACATACCGAGAAGGTCGTCCAGGCCACTGCCTTAGCCAAACAAAAAGCGCCGGATATATTGATCGACGGCGAAATGCAGCTCGATGCCGCCCTGGTACAGCGGGTGGCCAGCCTGAAAGCGCCGCAAAGCAAGGTGGCCGGTGCAGCCAATGTGTTGATCTTCCCGGACTTGAATGCCGGCAACATCGGCTATAAACTGGTTGAACGGCTGGCGAAAGGTGAGGCTTACGGACCGGTTACCCAGGGCCTGGCAAGGCCGATCAATGATTTATCCAGGGGCTGCAAAGCCGAAGATATCGTAGCTGTCGTTGCCATTACCGCCGTGCAGGCACAAGTATAAAAAGCATTGTCAAAAAAACCAGGAATGCGTTAACATTCCTGGTTTTTTTGTATTAGGGCAAACGCATGGGCATATCGGTTACCCAGCCGTTCAGAAAAGTACCGTCCTGATTGAAAACATATTTATAAGTATGTTCCTGTAATTGCACCATGAACACGGTAGTCTCATCGTAATGGTACCAGCAGCCTTGTTGTTGATAATAAAAAGGCACCGGATCATCGGTAGGAAGCCAGCCCCAACTGCCATAGGCTGCTATAGGCAGTGACAGACAAAGCAGTATGAATAGCATTTGAACCAGTTTTTTCATCTTCATCCCTCCGCTTTGTATAGTATTCCCATTTTATGGAGGATTAAGCCGCTGTTGCCGGGTACGCAAAGGAGAGACCGCAAGGCTGGCTGAATAAAAAAATCAAAACAAGGGGAAAACTGGTCGTATATAATTAGACGAAAACTGGCAGTTGACGACAAGCCAGATAAAGAGTATCGTTACAGCATAGGGATTTGCCTGCGTAAGCAGGCGGGAGGTTACATATGCTTTTGCTGAATTTGGATGAGTCCAGCCGGACACCGCCATACCAGCAAATTTTTCTTCAAATGAAGGACAAAATTGAGCTGCAGGTGTTACGACCGGGAGACAAGTTGCCTTCCACCCGTAAACTGGCCGAACAGTTGGGTGTTCACCGGTCTACTGTTGCCAGCGCTTACCAGGAATTATGGGCTCAGGGTTATATTGAGCAGCGCCATGGTTGCCGGCCGGTTGTCCGGGAGCGCATGCAGATGGCAACGGCCAAAGACCGGGAGCAGGAAGGCTGGGTACGCTGGCAGGCCGTCACCTCGGCTGCCAGTGTCAGTCTATGGGAACAGTGCCGGGAAATGAAACCTGCCGTCGCTGGTGAAACCGGCGGCGAAGTGATTGATTTTAGCAGTCTTGATATGGATGGGCGGTTATTTCCGGTAGATCATTTCCGCGTTTGCCTGGACCGGGCATTAAAAACGGAAGGGACAGCTCTCTTAGGTTATGGCGACCGGGCCGGCTATATGCCGCTGCGAGAGTATATTGCCGGACATCTGCGCAGCCATGGCATTACAATTACGGCGGAAGAAATATTGATTACCAACGGGCTGCAGCAGGGCATTGATTTGGTTTTCCGTATGCTTGCCGCGCCGGGGCAGGCTGTGGCGATTGAATCTCCCACATACAATAAAATTACACCGTTGCTGCGCTTTTGCGGACTGAAACCGCTGGAAGTCCCTGTCCGGCACGATGGCATGGATTTGACAATGCTGGAAGAGGTCTTGCGCAGGGAAAAACCTGTTCTGGTATACACTATGCCCAACTCGCAAAACCCTACAGGGATCAGTACCAGCCAGACTCATCGCGAGCAATTGCTGTCATTATGCGAAACCTACCGGGTGCCTATTCTGGAGGACGGCTTTGAAGAAGAAATGAAGTATTTTGGTAAAGCAGCACTACCCATTAAGTCAATGGATAAACACCATTTGGTGATTTATGCCGGGACTTTTTCCAAAGTACTTTTTCCGGGTGTCCGGATAGGCTGGATCGCGGCGGAAAGAGAATGTATCGACCGGCTGTTGTCCATCCGTTATTTCAGTGACACGTCGTCCAGCATGATTTTGCAGGCCGGTATATATAAGTTTTGCCAAAGTGGTCATTATGCCCGGCATATCAACAAAATGCGCCGGGTATTCCGCAGCAGGATGCAAACGGCAATAAAAGCCTTTGACGAATACATAGCACCCGATTGGGCCGAGTGGATACAGCCCAGCGGTGGCTATTTGATTTGGATGAAGCTCAAATCTCCTGCTCCTGTCAGACGGGATGAGTGGGAAAGCCTAATGCTGAGGAAGGGTGTCTGTGCTGCCTGGGGAACGCTGTTTTTTGCCGGAGACACAGGAGAAAACCATATTCGCCTGTCCATTTCCAAACTGAATGAACAAGAAATTGAAACCGGAATTTGCCGCTTGGGAGATGTGTTGTGGGAAGTCTGGAATAATAAGACTTGATACGATAAAGATAAAATTAGGGGAGGAATTTACTATGCAACAAGGTACATTTCGGGTAAAAGCCGGTCTGGCGGAAATGCTCAAGGGCGGCGTCATTATGGATGTTACAACACCGGAACAGGCAAAGATTGCCGAGGAGGCCGGCGCTTGCGCGGTTATGGCGCTGGAACGGGTGCCGGCTGATATCCGGGCTACCGGTGGCGTGGCCCGGATGGCTGATCCTACGATTGTGCAGCGCATCATGGATGTGGTTACCATCCCGGTTATGGCGAAGGCCCGGATTGGCCATTTTGTGGAGGCTCAAATCCTGGAAAGTCTTGGCGTGGACTATATTGATGAGAGTGAAGTGCTGACTCCGGCAGACGATAAATACCATATTAATAAACACAATTTCAAAGTGCCCTTTGTTTGTGGCGCAAAAAATCTGGGCGAAGCGCTGCGGCGGATTGCCGAAGGTGCGGCTATGATCAGGACCAAAGGAGAACCGGGGACCGGCAATGTGGTGGAAGCGGTCAGGCATATTCGCATGGTGATGAGTGAAATCCGTCAATTGCAGAATTTGCCTGCCGAAGAAGTTGCGTCCTTTGCTAAAAATATAGCGGCTCCTTATGAACTGGTTTTGGAAGTAAAAAAACTGGGCCGTCTGCCGGTGGTCAATTTTGCGGCCGGCGGGATCGCAACTCCTGCCGACGCGGCTCTGATGATGCAACTCGGCTGTGACGGCATCTTTGTCGGTTCAGGCATTTTTAAATCGGGAGATCCGGAACAACGGGCTAAAGCTATCGTGGCAGCGACCACCTACTACAATGATCCTAAAATCCTGGCGGAAGTATCTCAGGATATGGGAGAACCTATGGTAGGAATTGAAATTGACACTTTGCCGCCCCATGAGCGCATGCAGGAACGCGGCTGGTAGAACAGGGAAGAAGGGTAAACGATGAAAATCGGTGTATTAGCTTTGCAAGGGGCATTCCGTGAGCACCTGACCGTTTTGGAACGATGCGGTGCAGAAGCGGTGGAGGTCAGACAGCCCGGGGAGCTGGAAGGCATCGGCGGACTAATTTTGCCGGGTGGTGAAAGTACGACGATTGGCAAGCTGATGGTTGAGTGGGATCTCATGGAAACTATCCGGCAGCGGACGAAAGAAGGTATGGCTGTTTATGGAACCTGTGCCGGCATGATTTTATTGGCAAAGTCGATTGTTGACAGTGATCAGCCGCGGTTGGGCCTTATGGATACCACCGTACGGCGCAATGCCTTCGGGCGGCAGCTGGAAAGCTTTGAGGAGGATCTGACCGTGCCGGAATTGGCCGGCGGACCTGTCCGGGCCGTATTTATCCGGGCGCCGCTGATTGAAGAAGTGGGGTCAAATGTTGCGGTGATGGCCCAAGTAAACGGCAAGGCCGTCATTGCCCGCCAGGACAATATGCTGGTTACTTCTTTTCATCCGGAGCTAACCGGTGATGACCGGATTCACCGCTATTTTCTCAACATGATAAAACAGGAATAACGGAAAAATAGCTCGCCGCTCCAGCGTGTCCAGGATTGAATACAGGTTCTAAAACAGGCAGGATATCTTTTGTAGATATCCTGCCTGTTTTGTTAAGCGGTAATTATCCAGGGTGATGTGGTTTGGCAGAGAGCCGGGATATATCACCTAACCGGAAGGCTATAACAAATCCCTTTAGCAGGATATTGCACAAACTATATAACACATGATAGCTGGGCGAAAGAGTAAAAATATGCAATAGTTTGTGGTATGCTTTGTGGTGAAGGGTGACTGAAAATTTTTACTATTTAAAACAATTGCAGGACATTTACTGATGTTGGAGCATGAATTTTAAAGTTTGTAAAAAAAATCAAATGACTTTGGCACAACATTTGCAATATATACTGAATGGAGGGGTTAGCTTGCTGAAAAAATTGCTCTCGTTAATTGAAACGGAAGATAAGAAGAATCCCATGACCGATGAGGAGTTGGCGAAACGTTTGGGCGTGGGGCGGGAAAAGGTTAATGAGCTGAGGCAAGCCGTTGATATTCCAAGTTATCTTATTCGACGGGAGACTGTACTGATTGAAGCATTAACCGCCATATTGGAGAAAGAGCCGGGCATTTCTCAGCGCAAAGTAGTTTTGGAGTTAAATAAAAGCGGGTTTCAGATTTCAGCTTTTGGCCTGAATCGCTACAAACAGCAAATTGGCGAACTTAGAAACCGTTTGCTACACAAATCCCGACCGGCTGCGCAGCGTGCCGCACGCTCTATGCCGGCGGTTGCCGAACAAGATTTCTTTTCCGGGATTGTTGGCTATAACGGCAGCTTGGGTCAGGTTATTAAGCTGGCAAAGGCCGCAGTGCTGTATCCGCACTACGGGCTGCACACCCTGATTTCCGGCAGCACTGGTGTGGGAAAAAGTCAGCTTGTGGAGGAAATTCATCGCTTCGCTCAGGCGGTACGTAAAACGGCAATTCCGCTGGTGGTGTTTAACTGTGCGGATTATGGTGATAATCCGCAGCTATTGGTGGCACAGCTTTTTGGCTATAGCAAAGGCAGCTTTACCGGGGCTGATGCGGATCGGGTCGGGCTTGTAGAAAAAGCCAACAAGGGCATTCTCTTTTTAGACGAGATCCATCGCTTGCCGCCGAAAGGGCAGGAAATTCTCTTTCGCATTATGGATAAAGGGCAGTTTTCACGTTTAGGTGAGACAGAGCAGATCCGTAAAGTTAACCTCATGATTATTGGCGCTACAACAGAGAATATTGAGTCCAGCCTGTTAAATACCTTTCGCCGCCGCATTCCGGTAGCCATACAAATTCCTCCCCTGGAGGGCAGGCCAAACTCCGAACGGTATAAGCTGATCAAGCTATTTTTCTCCGGTGAGGCTTCCCGTGTCAATAAGCGAATTCAGGTTCCGAAAGAAATCATGAAACTGCTGGTACTGTACAAATGTGCCGGTAATGTAGGACAGTTAAAATCGGATATTCAGGTTATTTGTGCCAAGGCCTTTTTGCATGTTATGTCCGGCACCGAAGAGGTCATGAAAATCAGCATGAACGATTTGCCGGGACATATAACAAATCAACTTATGAATGTGATGGAACAGAAAGCAGACCTTGATGTTTTTATTGATGAGGAGGTTGAAATGGCTCCTCATGCCGAACCGCTTCAGGTTTCGCCTTTGCAGGAAGAAATTTCGGAATATAACATTTATCAGTTTATGGAAAAAAGGATGCAGGAATTACTGGAAGAGCATTCCTCTTCTGAAGCTAAAGCGGTTTTGGCTGCGGAACTTGAAAGTAAAATTAAAGCTACTTCTTTAAATATCGAACATAAATACGCAGGTATTTCCAAGGCTATTTTACGCGATCTGGTCGGCGAGGATTTGATGGGAGCCTTAGCCGATTTAGAGCAAATATTGGCAACTGAGCTCGGCACCCAGGATGTTTCTATTTTTAAAATATTATGCCTGCATTTAAGTGCAGCCGTAGAACGGCTGCGGGCAGGAAAACCGATTATCAATCCCCAGTGTGAGCATATAAAAAACAGCTACCGCAAAGAATTTCGAATTGCCCTGAAAATTACCAGAATGCTCAGTATGAAGTTAGACTTGCCTTTCCCGGAAGATGAGGCCGGCTTTATTGCCTTATATCTCAATCACTTTTTCACTAAGCAGCAAAGAAATCAACCGTCTGATTACAATGTGGGCTTACTTATTGTGACCCATGGGGAAGTTGCCAAGGCGCTGCTTGATATTGCGCAGGTGATTGTCGGCATCCGCCATGGAATCGCTATCTCCATGGGGATTGAGGAAACTGTGGAAAGCGTGTACGAACGGGTAAAACAAGCGGTAAAAGCGGTTAATCGAGGCAGTGGGGTATTGTTTTTGGTGGACATGGGTTCATTGATCAACTTAGGTGAATTAATCACTGAGGAACTTGGTATTCCGACCCGGGTCATTGCCCGTGTAGACACACTGCTGGTCATGGAAGCGATCCGCAAATCCGTGGCACCGGCAGCAACATTATATACCGTATACGATTCGTTAATTGAGCTGGGTGATATGTTTCCGCGCGTACCGACCAAAATGAGTGGTGACGGGAAACGCAAGTTGAAAAAAACGATCATTACAACCTGTTTTACCGGCCGCGGCACAGCTTTAAAGATAAAGCGGGTCATTGAGGATAAGCTGCGGCTGCTCAAGCGTGATATCGAAGTCATTCCCCTGGGTCTGGTTAAAAGCGAGACAGACATTTCCAAAGAAATTCTATACCTGCAGCAAGCCAACCGGGAGATCGTTCTGATTACCGGTATGGTAAATCCCCATTGCCAGGACATCCCGTTTCTGCCGTTCGAGGAAGTTTTGAACAGCGAAAAGTTTGACACCTTCATTGCTAATATAAAATTGCAAGATGAACTGTTACATGACAGGAACTTGCCTGACAGCTCGCCGGTGACACTGGAAGAATTGTTTGATGAGCAATTGGTCCGCGTGTTTTATTCGCCAACGGCCAAGGATGAGCTTATTAAAATCATGGCAGATGTCATGTGCCGGGAGAAATATGTAAATGAAAATTTTTATGGCGATATTATGGAAAGAGAAAGCTGGGCTACTTCTTATATAGGCGATCATATGGCAATCCCCCATACGGCTACCATGGTCAATATCATAAAACCGGGGATTGCGATTGCGGTTTTAAAAAGTCCTTCGCCCTGGGAAGAGGAGGAAATTCATATTGCCTTTGTTCTTGCCTTAAAAACAGAGCATAAAGATTTATTTCTTAAGTTTTTCAATTTAATCAAAGAAACGGATCTGATTGATCGGGTACGAAAACTAACAGATCCTAATTCCATTATTGCGGAGGTCGTACATTATGTCAGAAATTCAGAAAGCTGTAGCTGCCATTGATCCGTCTTTGGTAAGAATTGGCGTGGCGGCAGCAAGCTGCGAAGAACTGGTCGCCGCTATGGGGACAGTGCTGCTGGAGAAAGGGTTTGTTAAACCGTCGTATGTACAAGCGCTGCTGGAGCGGGAACGGGAATTTCCCACCGGCATAGCTGCCGCCGGTGTTGGTGTGGCCATCCCGCATTCGGATGCCAGTCATGTCTTGCAGACAACCACGGCCGTTTGGGTACTTAAGGAGCCTGTCCCGTTTCATGTGATGGGCGGAGCCGAAGAGGATAGCATCAATGTAGGCATTGTTTTCATGCTGGCCATTAATAATCCACAGGATCATCTGGCTTTCTTACAACGCCTGCTGGGGCTTTTTGCCAACGAAGCTATCATGAGTGGAATTCGAAGAGCCGGTGATCCGGTCATCGTGGCAGAGATTATTAATCAGGCCATATAGCGATAGACGGTAATAAAGTTGGGTCTTTATAAAAAGGTAGCCTGAGCTCAATGCTTCTATTTTATATAGCTGGAGCTAATCGTGCTGAAAGGAGGTGAATGATGTGAAGAAGCGGGTTATTGTGGCTTGTGGCGGTGCGGTGGCAACGTCCACTGTCGCAGCCAATCGCATTGTCGAGTTATGCAAGAAAGAAGGTGTTGATATTGAAATTGTACAGTGCCGTGTATCGGAAATCAGTGCTAACTGCCAAAATCAAAAGGTGGATTTAATTGTTACCACATCGCGGGTTACGAAGGATTATGGAATCCCTTTGGAAAGTGGCATGCCCTTTGTATCCGGTGTGGGCGCAAAGGAAGCCGGCGAAAAAATTCTGGCGTATTTGCGAAAATAAAAAAGGCTCCTGGTTAACTGAAGCGGCTAGGCTGACAGTATAACTACCAGGAGTAAAACTACCTACTATAAAAATACCGTAAATGGACGAATAAGTCCAGCTTATATCGTACTTTTCTGATGATGTGGGCAGAAAAAATTACAAAATTACGCATAAAATGATTCAATACATTGAGGAGGCATGTAAGGATGGAGTTCATTCAATATATTTTAAAATTGGGTCCTTCGGTTATGCTGCCGATTGTCATCTTTATCTTTGCGCTACTGTTGGGACAGAAACCGGGGCGCGCTTTCCGGTCCGGGGTTATGATTGGTATCGGCTTTATCGGAATTGGTCTTGTTATTAGTTTAATGTTGAATAATTTAGGACCGGCAGCGAAACTAATGGCAGAACGTTTTGGTGTCAGTCTGACAGTGGTTGATGTCGGCTGGCCGGGCTCTTCGCCGATGACCTGGGCCTCGCAGATAGGTGGTTTATCTATCCCTGTTGCTGTAGCCGTCAATGTGGTCATGCTGGTATTGGGGTTGACCCGAGTGGTGAATGTGGATATTTGGAACATCTGGCATATGGCGTTCACTGGCGCGCTGCTGCATATTGCTACCGGTAGTTTAATGATCGGTCTGGCCGGTGTGGCCATTCATGCAGCGATTGTATTCAAGTTAGGCGACTGGTTTGCACCGGTTGTAGAAAAGTATTATGACTTAAAAGGAGTGGCTATACCGCACGGTACTTCCGCTTATTGCGGGCCGATAGCCGTTCCGATTGAATGGCTGCTCAATCGCATTCCCGGCATTAGAGATATTAATTTCAATTCGGAAAAAATTGAAGAAAAGTTTGGTGTAATCGGTGAGCCGATGATCATCGGTTTGATTTTAGGCTGCATTATTGGCGCCATGGCCGGTTACGGCGCTGACCTGGTTATGCAGTTAGGCATGCAGATGGCGGCTGTTATGGTGTTGATGCCGAAAGTGGTTAAATGCATTATGGAAGGCTTGCTGCCTGTAGCCGATTCGGCAAGAGAACTGCTGGAAAAGAAGTTCTCCGGCAAAAAGTTCTATATCGGTTTGGACCCGGCTCTGCTGTTAGGGGACTCGCAAGTAGTTGCGGCCAGTCTGCTGTTTGTGCCGTTAACCTTAATTATTGCGGCTATTGTGCCTGGCAATAAGGTCTTGCCGTTTGGTGATTTGGCGACAATCGGTTTTTTTGTTGCCATGGCGGTGGGAATCCATGGCGGTAATTTGTTTAGAACGCTGATTTCCGGTTTTGTGATTATGGCCGGGACGCTCTGGATTTCTACTCAGACCATTGGACTTCATACGATATTGGCGCAACAAGCGGGGACTAAACTGGCAGCCGGCGTAACACAGGTCGCCTCTATGGATCAGGGCGGCAGTCCGATAACCTATATTTTGCTCCAGCTATTCAACCCCGATAATGTAGCAGGCTTGGTAGTCATTGGTGTCATCTATATTGCATCTGTCCTGCTGACTATAAAATATTCCAAAGGGATCAGCAAAGAATTGAAGCAGGTTGAGGAACAGTCAACTTCTTATAAAGCATAGCGGTTGGTGGAGAACGGGGCTGGAGGGCAAAGCTCTGGCCCTTATTTCTTGTCAGTCGATATGGATCACTTTAGCAGAGTGCTAAGAAATTTCGGTCAACCGGAGAGGAGAGGGACTGTTATGCAAGCGAAACATCCGTTGCAAATTTTAATAAAAGAACGAAAAAAAAGTGTCTGGCAAGGAATTTATTCGATATGCAGCGCCAACGAATACGTCATTGAAGCCGCTTTAGAACGGGGACTGGTGGATGATCAATTTATAGTGATCGAAGCGACGGCCAACCAGGTAAATCAATTTGGCGGTTATACCGGTATGCAACCGGCCGATTTTCGTGATTTTGTCTATCGGCTTGCGCAAAAGGTTGAATTTCCACTGGAAAAGCTGATTTTAGGCGGCGATCATTTGGGACCGCTGACCTGGAAGAATGAACCGGCCGCTATAGCTATGGAAAAGTCCCGAGAATTAATCAGACAGTATGTAGCAGCCGGTTTTACTAAAATTCACCTGGATACCAGTATGCATTTGGGTGATGACGACAGGGAAAATCCCCTGGATACGGCGGTGATCGCGGAGCGTGGTGCCGTTTTATGCCGGGAAGCGGAAGCCGCTTATGCCTTGCTTAAAGAAGGCAATCCAGCCAGTCTTCACCCGGTCTATGTGATTGGGAGCGAAGTGCCGATTCCCGGCGGAAGTCAGGAAGAAGAGGAAGGTATTCAGGTCACAAAAGCTGAGGACTTCAAAAATACGCTGGTAACCTTCCGGCAGGCTTTTACAGCACATAACCTGCTGCCCGCCTGGGAGTATGTCATTGCCGTTGTGGTGCAGCCGGGAGTGGAGTTTGGCGATGAGAGTATTCACAGCTATGATCGCACGGCTGCCGGTGAACTGACTGGAGCGCTAAAGCAGTATCAGGACATGGTGTTTGAAGGTCATTCTACCGATTATCAAACACCGCAGGCTCTAAAAGAAATGGTTGAAGATGGGATTGCCATTTTAAAAGTAGGGCCGGCCTTGACTTTTGCCATGAGAGAAGGCTTGTTTGCTTTGGCCCGCATTGAAAAAGAACTGTTTCAATTTCATCCGGAAGTGGAACAGTCCAATTTTATGGATGTGTTGGATTGGTATATGGGGAGTAATCCTGTCTACTGGAAATCGCACTATCATGGTCCTTCGGACAAAGTACGCTATGCGAGAAAGTTTAGCTTTTCTGACCGCTGCCGTTATTATCTGCCGCTGCCCGAGGTTAAATTAGCATTGGACAAATTGATTCATAATCTTCAGGCGGTCACGATTCCGCTTACGGTAATCAGTCAGTACCTGCCTGTGCAATACCATAAGATTAGAACGGGAAACTTGAAAAATGAACCGGAAAGGCTGTTAAAGGACCGGATTATCAATTGTATTGACGACTATGTATACGCAATTAAACGATGAAAAAAAGCCATGGGGAGGCAGGAATGTGGATAAGATGAGAGCATTGGTCGCTTACGGTCCGAGTGACCTGCGACTGGAAAAAATAGATATTCCCGAGTTTCAGGCGGACGAGGTACTGATTCAGATTAAGGCGTGTGGCATTTGCGGCTCCGATATGCCGCGGGCGCTGCAGGGAGCAGTGCACAGCTATCCGATTGTTTTTGGCCATGAATTCTCCGGTTGTGTGGCTGCCGCAGGCAGTTTGGTGACGCAGGTTAAGGCAGGAGACAGGGTAACGGCGGCTCCCCTTTTGCCTTGCGGAACTTGCCGGTATTGCCGGATGGGACGACCGGCCATGTGCGAAACCTATGATTTTATTGGGTCACGCCGGCAGGGAGCTTTTGCCGAATATATCGCAGTGAAGGCCGCAAATGTTATTCCCCTGGCACCGGATACCGACTATTTAGCCGGTGCTATGATTGAGCCTATTTCGGTAGCTCTCCATGGTATTGGCAGAGTCCGTATGCAAGCAGGAGCTACGGTGGCCGTATTTGGTGCCGGTACTATCGGCTTGCTGACCTTGCAGTGCTTAAAGGCCATCGGGGCCGGCAAAGTATATGTCGTGGATGTAGTGGAGGCTAAGCTTGATATCGCAAAACAATTAGGGGCCGATGTGATTATTAATGCCATGGCTTGTGATCCGGTACAATTTATGCAGGAACACGGACAACCTTCGGCGGTATTTGAAACAGCCGGCACGCCGGTTACCCAGAGGCAAAGCATAGAAGCAGTGGAAAAGCTGGGGAAGGTTTCTTTTATCGGCACAGCTACCAGAGACTTTCTGTTGCCGCCCCATAGTTTTGAGAAAATTTTGCGCGGTGAACTGGAAGTAACCGGCTCCTGGATGTCCTATAGCGCGCCGTATCCGGGGTATGAATGGCCTGCCGTCGCTTTGCTGCTGGAACAGGGGAAAATAAAGACCGAGCCGTTGATTACACATAAGTTTAAGCTGGAAGACGGGCTTGCCGCTTTTACCACAATGGCAGATAAAACAAGTAATGCCATAAAAGTTATGTTTGTTATGCAATAACCAGACAAATTGCTATAGCCTGCAAGGATGAGGCCGCCGTCCGGTGCTGTACCGGATTGGCGGCCTTCAGGCTTTACCGGAAGGCGGTAACTATTTCAATTATCGGCTAATGGCAGGTTTTCTGTGAAGATCAGTAAAAAATAGGATAAAGCAATGCCTGCCGGTTGTCTTTTGTATGAGTACATATGGCCTGGATTTATTGCGCTGAATTGACAATTATCCCTTGTTTCCCGGAAAACAGATTGACAGTAGGCCAAAAAGCTTGTTACTATAAACAGGTAGAATAGTAGAATGGTTAGTAAACCAACAAGCTGGGGCGACATAAAAGGCACAGGCACTCCGACTTTGGAGTGCTTTTTTTTACCTAGCCCAAAAGTAGAAAGGTAGGATGGAGAAATTGAATATTCAACTGGTTATTATTATTGCGTACATTTTTGTGCTGTTCGGGATCAGTATGTATGTAAAACGGCGTACTGAGAGCAGCTCGGGTTTTTTATTTGCCGGCCGTAAGCTGACCACGCCGCTGGTAGCGGCCAATATTGCCGGCACGGCCATTGGCGCCGCGTCGACCATCGGTGTTTCGGAAAATGCCTTTCAGTTCGGCATTGCCGCCGGCTGGTACAATGTGGCTTGGGCGGCTGGCGCGGTGAGCATGGCTCTGGTGGCGGCGAAAAAATACCGTGAGCTAAATTGCACCACTATTCCGGAACTGTTTGAACGTTATTACGATAAAAAGGGGCAGATGGTTGCGGTTATTGGCATGATCACTATTCAACTGGTCATTACTTCGCTCCAGTATATTGCCGGTGGGGCTATTCTTTCCTCACTTTTACCGGATATTTTTTCTTTACAGACTGGCATGATCACCAGCGCAATCGTGTTTATCGGCACTACTGTTTTAGGCGGTTTATGGTCCTCAGGATTATCGAACATATTAAGCGTATCACTCATCTATGTGGGCATTCTGGTTAGTACACTGACTATTGTTGCCAAGCAGGGAGGCCTGACGGCCATAGCGGCAGCATTACCGCCCGATGTTGACTGGTTCGGCCCGCTGGGCGGTTTCGGACTGGTGACAGTAGCCGGTTGGTTTGCCGTAATGATGACCCAGACAATTACGGCCCAGGGACCGGTACAGGTAGCCTGTGCGGCAACCAGCGGTCAAGTTGCGAAAAAGGGTTTTCTGTGGGGGGCGCTGCTCATGCTGCCGACAGGTTTTTTGTGCGCCACTATGGGAGTTGCCGCTCGGGCGGCGCATCCGGCCATGAAGGCAACACTGGCTATGCCTTATATGATTATGGGTCTTGACCCGATTATTTCCGGATTGACACTGGCTGCACTCTGGGCTGCTGATGTGGCGACTGCATGCCACATATTGCTGGCGGCAGGGACGTTATTTACCCAGGATATCTACAAGCGGTTTATTCAGCCGGACATCAACGATAAGAAGTATACTCTGGTAAACCGGTATGCCATACTGGTTTTGGGCTTGCTAACCCTATGGCTGGCCTTTAATGCCGTGGGCATTGTAAAAACTATGATGATTGGTTTAAGCCTGACTACAGCTTTTACGCTGGTGTTTCTGTTTACCATGTTTGCGCCGCAGTTTTGCCGGAAAAATTCAGCCTTTTATACAACGGTGGCAGGGATACTGGCTTTGGTTGCCTATCAATTTGTTCCGGCGGTTAAAGCGCTGGGACAGCCCATTTATATAGAGTGGATTGTGTGCCTGGTTGCTTTTTTTGGAACCTATCTGTTCGATAAAGAACCGATTGCCAATACAATATCAATAAAACAGGAGGCTGTATAACGTGGAAGTCAGCAGTGTAGATGTGGGCAAGGCGGCACTGGCCATGGCGATCAGCGAGGATAGGCGGGCCGAGCAGGCTTGCCAGGAGCAGTTTGGCGGCAAAGGGATATTGACGGTGGCCGTTGATTTTGGCGGCGAATATTTGTCGTCGGTTAAAAAGATTATTGAGCGGGCGGTTGTCGCGGCGCAGCGACAGGGATTAGTGAAAAATGACCATGTCGGCGAAGGGGCGGTGGCCGGTGCGGCTCACGCGGCGCTGGAGCAGATCACGCCTAAGGCAGCGGGGCTGAATGTAGGCGGTAAAATCGGGATTGCCCGCAGCGGTGAACATCTGTGTGTAGCCATTTATTTTGGCGTCGGTGTGCTGAACCTGAACGAAGTGGCCGTGGGCTTGGCGCATAGGTCGCTGGGACAATGAGTGGCACAGGCAATAGGCTGGAACTGGAAGGGGTAGCGATAAGATGCAGGAAATAGAACTGGCTTTTGGTGAACAGAGCCTTCGTCTGGTATTACCGGACGTACAGTGCGTGGATGTGGTGGAGGGAAATCTGACGCCCGGTGTAGGTAATATTGTAGAGGCAGCCCGCCAGGCTTTGGCCGAGCCGGTTGGCGAGCCACCCTTGCGCCACAAAGTAAAGGCGTCGGACAAAGTGGTTATTATTGTCTCTGATATTACCCGGCGTTGGGTGCGTCACGATTTGTTCCTGCCGGTGCTGCTGGATGAATTGAACGCTGCCGGCATTGCCGACAAGCAGATTACGGTACTGGTCGCTCTGGGGGCGCACCGGCCCCACAGTCCGGAGGAAAACCTGCTGGCTTACGGGCAGGAGGTGGTCGACCGGGTGACCATTGCGCAAAGCTATGCACCGGAAACCGATCAGTTTGTCCGGTTGGGCACGACCAGCCGCGGTGTGCCCGTAACCGTCAACCGGCGGGTGGTGGAGGCTGACCGGGTGATTTTGACCGGCGGCATCTGTTATCACCCGATGGCCGGCTTTGGTGGCGGACGTAAAGCCATTTTGCCGGGCGTGTCCGGTTATGACAGTATTCAGGGAAACCACCGGTTCTGTTTAAGCAAAGTCGAGGGAGAGGGTGTCAATCCCCGCAGCGCTTCCGGCCGTCTGGACGATAATGAAATGCACCTGGATATGATGGAAATGGCGGAAATGGTTAAGCCCGACTTTTTATTCAATGTGGTGCTCAATCCGGAAGGGGAGATTGCTGCTTTCTTCGCTGGCCACTGGCTGAAAGCCTGGCAGGCTGGCTGCAAGAAAGTTGAGAAAATTTACGGCGTGCCGGTGGCACAGGCGGCCGACCTGGTGATTGTGTCTGCCGGCGGTGCGCCAAAGGATATGAATTTTTATCAGGCCTGTAAAGCCATTCAAAATGCCGCCGGTGCCGTCAAACCTGACGGCCTGATGATCGCCGTGATGGAATGCCGTGACATTGAGGATCCACCCGACTTTAGCCAGTGGTTTCACTATCCATCGCTGCTGGAGGCGGAACAGGCGTTGCGGGTAGCGTTTACCGTACCCGGTTTTATTGCGCTGAAAACAGGCTATATTGCCCGTGAGCTTCCCATTATTGTGGTCACGCTGGCCGAGAATGCAGCGTTTTTTGCCAGAACGGGCATCCAGGCCGTTACCAGTCTGGAGGAAGCGCTGCAATTGGCGGCTGAACGGCTTGACCTGCCGAACAGCCGGATCATGGTCTTGCCCCATGGCGGCAGCACTTTGCCGCTAATTGGCGTATAGAAGGAAGCAAATCGACGGGGAAATTAGAAAGCCCCTGCTTTACGAGTAGTAAAGCAGGGGCTTTATTATGTCTTTAATTTATTGCTTATAAGCTCCAGTGCATTGCTGCAACAAGATCGTAACCGTTTCATAGGCCGGTGCATCTTCATAGAGAATGGCATATAAACCGGCAAGCAGGGGGAGCTCTTTAAGAAAAAGTTTTTGCTCCTGCTCCAACTGCTTGGCCATAAGGTAGCCAAAACGAATTGCCGGGTAGCCTTCTACCGTAATGCCTTCGGCTTTCATTTTTGCAACGGCTTGGCTGGCAGTCAGACCTTCGCCGATAACTTCGCCTAATGTGCGGTTTCGTCCGGCTTCACCGGTGACTTCCAGGTCGCCGACGCCGGGCAGTCCGTATACCGAAACCAGGCTGCCGCCCAGTGCCCGGGATAAAATGCCCATTTCAGCTACGGCAAAGGTGAATAAAGCTGATTTGGTATTGTTATGCAGGAAGCCTTTTCGCTTTTTGAAGCCTTCGGCCATGCCTAAACCAACGGCGTAAGCGTTTTTCATGGCAGCGCAGATTTCGGTGCCAATCACATCGGTATTGGCCTCCACCCGGTATACCGGTGTCATTAAAGTGGCTTGCAATTTCTTGGCTGCTTCCAGGTTGGCACTGGAATAGCAGACCGAAGTGGGTGATTCCCAAACTACTTCAATGGCTTTACAGGGACCGCCGATAAACACAAATGAAATAGAATCCTTCAGTTCGGCAGGAAGCTTTTCTTTTAATATGTCCGGCAGCAATACTACGCGGCCGTCTGTAGCGTATTCAAAACCCTTAGTCACACTGCCAATGATCATACCTGGTTTTAGGTAAGGAACGACCCGCTCAAAAATCATGCCCAAAGCATCGGACGTAATTCCCATGATCACCATATCGGTATCTTCCATGGCTGCAGGAAGCTCTTCTTCCGAGAAGGGCTTAACTGCCTTCGGCAGGGGATACTTATGCTTTGGATGATCTTTGCCGTTCTTAAGGTCTCGTATGATTTTGTTGTCCAGCTCCGTACCCCAGAGCCGTACTTCATGGCCGTTCGTGATAAGCGGCACAACCAGTGCGCTTCCCATAGCACCTGCACCAATGATGGTTACTTTTGACATTTGTCAACACCCCTTTGTTCTAATTGGTGGAGTAAAAGAACAACAGATGACAAATGGTTCTTATCGCCTTTATCATAACAGATTCTATTAAAAATGCAATAGAGGAAATAAAGAGCCATATGGTCCCGAATGTGCCTGGATTGTCATAGAAATAGCCATTATGGCACAATATGTGTATAATGAAGTCCTGGAAACGGAAAAGAATTCTGATTATTTCCTATTATATATAACAATTAAAATTATTTAGAATTTTCGTGGCGGCATTTGTGCACACGATAAAAATAATTTTATTTAATAATGGCTGTGATAACAGGGGGATACCGGATTTCGCACAAAATGTGTCAAGACTTGGCACGCCAATTGCAATATATAAGGGCGGTGGGGTAAATGCAACAGTTACAAGAAATTATCAATCAAGAGAACAAAAAGAATCCCCTGACTGATGAGGAAATTGCAAAAAAGTTAGGGATGGGAAGGAGTGATGTAGTCAAGTTAAGACGTTCCCTGGGGATTGGCAATTCCCGGCAGAGAATGAGAGAACCGCTGGAAAAAGCAATTCAGGAAATCATGGAAGTTTCTCCTGCTCTGTCCGAGCGGGCATTAACACAGAAATTAAATGAAACAGGCTTTTGCGTATCGCGCCATGCGGTGAGTGACGTGTGGCAGCAGATCAAGGCCGCAGAGGTTATGCAGCCGGTTAATGGAGAGTTGGTTGAATCGTATGAACAGCAGCTTTCCGGAGGCAACATAGAAAAGCTGCAGACCGCCTTTGATGCGCTAATCGGTTCCCAGGGAAGTTTACGGACTCAGGTGGAGTTGGCCAAAGCAGCCGTTCTTTATCCGCCCAAAGGGTTACATACCCTGATTGTTGGGGCGACAGGTGTTGGCAAGAGTGAGTTAGCCTACTGTATGCACCGGTTTGCTACGGAGTCCGGCAACAAGCCGGAAGATATGCCTTTTGTCGTTTTCAATTGTGCCGACTATGCTGAAACACCGCAATTATTAATGGCCCAACTGTTCGGATATGTAAAAGGTGCCTTTACCGGTGCGGATGCCGACAAAGAAGGTCTGGTGGAAAAGGCCAATTATGGGATGCTGTTTTTGGATGAAATCCACCGTCTGCCCCCGGAAGGACAGGAAATTCTCTATTATCTGATTGATAAGAGAAAATTCCGCCGCTTAGGGGAAAGTGATTCGTTTCGTGAAGTCTCGCTCATGTTAATTGCGGCAACGACAGAAAATATTGAGTCCTTTTTGTTACTGCCTTTCCGTCGCCGTATTCCTATGGTCATAGAATTGCCGGGTCTTGCCCAGCGTCCGCTGGAAGAACGGCTTCGGATCATCGTGAGCTTTGTCAGGGAGGAGGCAAGCCGGATTCAATTGACCATCCGTGTTGCGTATAATGCTGTTGTGGCTTTACTCATGTACGAATGCCATGGCAACATTGGACAATTGCGTTCGGATATTCAGGTGGCGTGTGCCCGCTCCTTTTTAAAACACATGGTGCAAAAGGAAGATTTACTGAAAGTAGAGATTAACGATCTGGCCCCTCAGGTGGTAAAAGGCCTATTGTATTTAACCGAACAGCGTCATGTGGTAGAAGCCATTTTGCAAGGCGATCTGGAAATTTCTCCAATGGACCAGCAACGCTATTCTCTGCAGGAAACGACCTATTTATTACCTGGAGAGGTATACCAGGAAATTGAAGACAATTATATCAAAATGGAAAATCAAGGGATTGATATTTCCATTATAAACCGGGTAATTAGCGATGAGTTGGAAGTAAAAGTCCGTCAACTGATCAGGCAGGCGCAAAAAAATAAACGTAACTTAATCCGCCAGGATTTAGAGAAAATTGTCGGGGGAAAAATTATCAATGCCGTTGATCGGATGATCAAACTGGCGAGAACCCGTCTGCCGGAAATTGACGATAGTTTGTTTTACTGTCTGTCGACTCATCTGGCGGCAACATGCGAGCGGTTGCGCATGAATAGTAAACTGATTGTCAACCCGCAGTTTCAACAATTACAAAATGAATACCCGGCAGAATTTGAACTGGCCAAAAAAATGGTTCAGATTGCATCGTATTATCTGGGAGAAGATTTGCCGGAAGATGAGATCGGCTTTATCACCATGTATCTGAAGGCATATGCCAAGAAAGACCCGCTGAATGAAGCGCATGTGGGTGTTGTTGTATTATCACATGGCCGGGTAGCGGAAGGAATGGTCCAGGTGGCCAACCGGCTTTTGGGTGTGGAGTATGCCAAAGCTTTGGAAATGCCTTTGGAAGAAAGTTCGGAGACTGCTTTGCAACGGGCGCTTCATATTGTCAGACAGGCCGACAGCGGTAAAGGGGTGCTGATGCTTGCTGATATGGGATCACTGGTGGGTTTCGGTAAACTAATTACAGATTCGTTGGGAGTCGTAACGCGAACTGTGACACGGGTCAATACACCAATGGTTATTGAAGCTGTCCGTAAAGCCCTGTTGCCGGATGCGGATATTGATGAAATCGCCAGTTCTTTAACCTGGGATAATTTGAGCTATGAGCTGGAGGAATATCATGGTACTCTGAAAAGCAAGCTGCCCGATGCCATTGTCAGCATATGCCTGACCGGGCAGGGAACTGCGGAATGGGTTGCCCGAATGATTGGCGATTTTATGCCGGAAAATTTGAGTCGGGTTAAACTGATCACGCTGGGGGCTCTGGTCGATGAGGATATGCAGAGCCGGCTGGTGCAAATAAGTCAGGAGTATAATTTATTGGCGGTTGTAGGAACTATTAGAACAATTGTGCCGGGGATTCCTTTTATAACGGCAAAAGAAATCGTAAAGGGAAATGGTCTGGAAAAGCTTAAGAAAATTGTTCAACTGCGACGGGGATTTTCAGGCAAAGAGGAAAATCAGCCGTTAACTACCGGGGGCCTGTTAAATGGATTGATTCATCCGGATCTGGTGTTCATTAAGCAGCCTTGCCGCAATAAGAAGGAAGTTCTGAATATTCTTGGCCAACGTCTGATCAGGCAGGGATATGTACGCGAACAGTACATTGTATCCATTCATGAACGGGAAGCACTGTCTCAGACTGTGTTTCAGGAAGTGGCTCTGCCACACGGCAGCCCGGAGTACATCATAAAACCGGCGATTGCCGTTATGACGCTTCAGCAACCGATTGAGTGGGTTGATGGGCATCAGGTAGAACTTGTATTTATGTTAGCTTTGAACAGCTATCAAAAAGATGCTTTCCGAAAGTTGTACGCACTGCTCAACGATGACAGGCAATTGTTGAAAATGAAACAATCAGAAAATATAGAACAATTTATACGGGTGGTTACAGATGGGGACATGTTTTGAGTTTGATAGGGAAGTGATGGCCGTTTGTCTGGAGGCCAGGGATCAGGAAGATGTATTAAAAAAGATGGCGCAAAAATTGTATAAAGCAGATTATGTACTGGAGACCTACAGTGAGGCCATTATTTTGCGGGAACGCAGTTTTCCTACCGGTTTGCCGACAGGTATAAACGGGGTAGCCATTCCGCATACCGATGTATGCCATGTGAAGGCTCCCATGATTGCGGTTGGAACGCTTAAAACACCTGTAGAATTTAAAAGTATGGGTGGACTGGAAGAGACGGTGCCGGTAAAAATCATTTTTATGCTGGCAATGAATAGCGGCGACAACCAGGTCAGATTGTTGTCCCAGTTGATGCAGGTTATCCAGGATCAGCATTTACTGCAACAACTGGCGGCAGCAAAATCGGTCAGTGATTTAGTAGAACTGTTAAATGGAAAGATTTATTTATAGATAACTGGGAGGAGATTAAATTATGAAAACATTTCGGGTACTTACCGTATGTGGCACGGGAATTGCCACGTCGACTGTGGCGGCCGAAAAGTGTAAGGAATTTCTAACGAAGCGCGGTTTAAGTGTAGAAGTAGTCGAGTGCAAAGCCGTAGAGGTTTCCGGGAAAATTCCGGTATATAACCCGCACGTTGTGGTAGCGACCACTCCAATCAACGATAGTGCTTTACATGGGGTGAAAAAGTTTGTTGGGTTGCCGTTTTTGATTGGCGTAGGCATGGATAAACTGGCTGATGAAATTGCCGATTATTTAAGAAGCTTAGGGTAGCACCCTGCTACTCTGAGTTCTGGAGATATTTAGTGCCTTTAATACGGAAAAACTCTGATTAGCATAGATATTCAAATCAATACATTGGGAGGGTAATTTTGTGCAATTCATTAAATTTATTCTCGATTTAGGGCCAACGGTAATGATGCCGATTATTATCATGTTGTTAGGTTTGCTTTTTCGTCAGGGATTTCCCAAAGCGTTTCGTTCCGGATTAACTATTGGTATTGGCTTTGCCGGTATCTTTTTGGTTATCGGCATGCTAACCAGCAACCTGTCTCCGGCTACGCAGGCCATGGTTACAAACTGGGGACTTCATCTGGATGTTATGGATGTGGGCTGGCCGATTGCCGCAGCCATTAGCTTTGGTACACCTATTGTTCCGGCCGTCTTCGCTTTAGGTCTTTTTATTAATGTGATTATGCTGGCAATGAACTGGACTAAAACTATGGATATCGACTTATGGAACTACTGGCACTTTATCTATGCCGGAGCTCTGGTTATGTATTTGACGAATAATGCCATTATGGGGATTATCGCATCAGGCATTACGATTATTATCATTCTTAAACTGGCTGACTGGACACAGCCTTATCTGGTAAAAGTCTTTGACATGCCGGGGATTTCCCTGCCTCATACCGAGTCGGTCTCCTGGGCGCCTGTGGGTATCTTTCTAAACAGCCTCATTGATAAAATTCCCGGTATTAATAAAATTGATATCAATCCTGTGAAAATTCAGGAACGGTTTGGTGTTTTTGGTGAACCTATGTTGATAGGGTTGGTACTTGGTGCATTTATCGGTTCGTTAGCCGGGTATGATATAAAAGGTATTGTTCAACTAAGTGTAAATATGGCGGCTGTTCTGTTCCTAATGCCCCGTATGGTGCGGATTTTGATGGAAGGTTTGCTGCCTCTATCGGAAAGCGGACGCGAATATTTAAATAAGCGTTTTCCGGGAAAAGAAGTATTTATTGGTTTGGATGCGGCTGTCGTTATCGGCCATCCTTCGGTTATGGCGGTTTGTTTGCTGATGATTCCGATTACGCTGTTATTGGCGGCTGTACTTCCCGGCAACCGGATTTTACCGTTTACCGACTTGGCCGGTTTGCCGTTCTGCCTCTTATGGGCCGTGGCGCCTACCAAAGGAAATGTGTTCCGTGGTCTGATTATCAGTACCATTTTGATGGTAGCTATCCTTTATATTGCCACTGATCTGGCACCGGTTACCACGTTAATGGCCAAAGGAGTTAACTTCCCGTTCCCGGAAGGAACAGCAGCTATTTCCTCACTTGACGGTGGTGCCCATCTGATTCCATACATTCTGTATAAAATCGTCGAACTGTTTCATTAATAGCAAATCCCTATAATTTAATATAATTATACCTCCAGGATCCGGCGGAAAGAGTATGCGTGCTACATACTTCTTCTGCCGGTCTTACTATAGAGGCGGTATGATATCTGGAGTTTTGTTGTTGCGATAATTCCAGAAGATGCTTACTGAAATACATGGATGTTTTATTAAATACATGGTACAATAAAATCGAATTTGTTAACTGTTTTTGTTATACCTATTGACACGCGAGTGCAGGTAAAAGCAGTGCTTGGTCTGAGCGGATTCCAGGTAAGCACTGATTAAATGAGCTATCGGCCTGGCGAGAGATTTTTTCGACTGGCAAGGAAGCAAAACCGCAGGAATAGTACTGCTATTTCAAGGTTTTGCTGACGCAGTCAGACGGAAAAAGATCTGTCAGAATGCACAGCGCGAATTAAGCAGTGCTTACCTAGACAACAAGCATGATAATGGGAGGTTGCTTATGATTTATGAAATGATGCGGGCCATGGCCGGACCGTATGTTTGCAGTTTGGCAGACGTGTATATTGCTCACCAGGATATTTTGAATACCTTTGTGGTTGGTGGCGGCATTGCCTGGATTGCCTACGACCGGAAATACCGCTCACATTTAAAGAGTGAGGAAAAGACTGATTTCTACGGTATGAAAATGCGCCCCAGACGGTCCGTGGCGGAAGCCGAACCGGAAAAAAAGTAAGCTCTGTAACGGGATATATGCTGTTTCTTAAAGTAATCTACTGATAATGACGTTTATTATGGTAGATTACTTTGTTTTATATATTCAGGTTTTCCAATAGGCCTGCCGGAGGATCACGGTGGTTGGTATTTAGGCTATAACTGTGAGCAAAATTGTAATAAATAAGCAGGATTTTAAGCCTTGTTGACGAAAGTTGATAATATCTGTTAGTTTGTCTGAACAATAAACTAACGTTCTGTAGAAGTTAAATTTATTAAGGACAGGGTAGATATTGATGAAGACTGCAGATCAGCTCCTCGTGAAACAAATTAATAAAATGATTGTTTTAAATACCATTTATAAGAAGAGGCCCGTATCCAGAGCGGAAATTGCCAAAATTACCGGGCTTAATAAGTCTACCGTATCCGCGCTGGTGGATGAATTGCTTGTGGAAGAACTGGTGCTGGAGACAGGGATTGGCGAATCCCAGGGAGGACGTAAGCCGGTAAACTTATCAATAAATCAGGAAGTGGGCCATATTATTGGTATTGATCTTGGTGTTAACTATATTCTCAGTGTTATGACTAATTTTGCCGGAGAGATTATCTGGGAAAAAAGAATTGACTGTCAGGCTGCTTATAGCAGTTCGCCGGCACAACGGATCGCCGAACTGGAACTCCTGATTCGGGAAGCGATGCAGCAAGCACCGCCTACGGTGAGGGGAATCATTGGCATTGGAATCGGTGTCCCGGGAATTGTAAATTATGAGCAGGGGCTTATTTTGTCTGCGCCTAATCTGGGCTGGGAGAACATTGGTTTGAGAAGTATTATTGAACAACAGTTTGGTGTTCCCGTATTTATTGATAATGAAGCGAATGCCGGAGCCATAGGTGAAAAATGGTTTGGTGCCGGCAAACGGGCGGATGATCTTTTGTATGTTAGTGCCGGTACGGGAGTTGGCGCAGGCATTATTATTAATAATGAACTTTACCGGGGGGCGAAGGGGTTAGCCGGTGAAATCGGACATATGACTGTTTCGCTTGATGGTTTTCCCTGCTCATGCGGCAATACAGGCTGTTGGGAGGAATATTCTTCGGAAAAGGCCTTGTTCCGTTATTTGAAGAAATACCGGGATATAAGAACCCTAACTATCTTTGATGTGGTAAAAGAAGCGCTGGCCGGTGATGCAGTAGCCCGGGAGGCTTTTCAGTATGTGGGGAAGTATCTTGGAATTGGGGTAGCCAATCTAATCAATGCTTTTAATCCTCAACTTGTAATTATCGGTAACAGTTTACCGTTGGTTGGCGATTTCCTTATGGATGAATTAAAACAGGAAGCTGCCAAACGTTGCTTTGCTGCCAGGTATTTTTCAATTCCCATTTTATCTTCACAGCTTAATATGCATGCCTGTGCCATGGGAGCTGCCGCTTTGGTCATATCCAGATTATATGCCTCACCGGTTTCCTGAGTGGCAGAAATACTTACGTTAATAAATATATAAGCTTCAAAAAATATTTTAATTTTCTTATTTTATTAGCAGGAATTATTTAGGGAATATTGAATTAGTTTATCTGACCAACAAACAATAGGCGGAAAGGGGAGGGATATATTAAATCTATTTTTTTTATTTAGTTAGTTTATTGATTCAACGAACTTAGTTGACGAAGGGAGGAATGTAGTTGAGTTTTTTGGGTATTGATTTAGGAACATCGGCAGTTAAGCTTCTATTAATGGCCGAAGACGGAAAGGTTTTACAGACAATATCCCAAGAGTATCCGGTATATTATCCGCAAGCCGGCTGGGCCGAACAAGAGCCTGAAGACTGGTGGAAGGCAACCAGTGAGGGAATTAGAAAAATCTTGGCCACCACCGCTGCAGCTAAAGATCCCGTCCAGAGCATCGGGCTGAGCGGACAAATGCACGGGCTGGTGTTGCTTGACAGGGAAAGCCGTATCCTGAGGCCTGCTTTATTATGGTGTGATCAACGTACCCAGGCAGAATGTGATTTCATTACGGACCAATTGGGTTCAAAATTATCGGAATATACAGCCAATAAGGCTCTGACCGGTTTTACAGCGCCTAAGGTTTTATGGGTGAAACGCAATCAACCTGAAATCTACCGGCAGATAGAACACGTATTATTGCCCAAGGATTATATACGCTGGCGATTGACAGGAGAATATGCGACGGATGTTTCCGATGCGTCAGGAACTTTATTCTTTGATGTGGCACGGCGTCAGTGGTCAATGGAAATGGTAGATTTTCTGGGGTTACCGGCGACCGTTCTGCCCTCCTGTTATGAGTCCTATGAAATAATCGGCTATATAACAGGGCAAGCGGCGGCCACAACCGGCTTAAACAAAGGGTTGCCGGTTGTTGGCGGTGGCGGCGACCAGGCTAGCGGGGCAGTGGGAACAGGTGTGGTAAAAGCGGGAACGGTTTCCGTGGCTCTGGGCACTTCGGGAGTGGTGTTTGCTTGCCAGAACACTTACTCGGTTGATGACGCAAATCGGTTGCATTCTTTCTGTCATGCCAATGGAAAATGGCACGTTATGGGCGTGATGCTGTCGGCAGCCTCTTGTCTTAAATGGTGGGTGGAGGAGGTTTGCCAATTAGATGCTTCGGGCTTTACAGCACTCCTTAATGAAGCGTCTGCCATACCGGCGGGGAGTCAAGGCCTTATCTATCTGCCATATCTGCTGGGAGAACGGACTCCCTATAGTGATCCTAATGCCCGGGGCACTTTTACCGGACTTACCATGACTCATGGCCGGGCGCACATGACGAAAGCCATTTTGGAAGGGGTGGCCTTTGGCCTGCGCGATTCGCTGGAAATTATCCGGGAACAGCATATTCCCATCCAGGAAGTTCGTGTCAGTGGCGGCGGTGCGAGGAGCATTTTGTGGCGTCAGATTTTGGCCAACGTTTTTGATTTGCCGGTGTGTGTAGTCAATTCTGTCGAGGGGCCTGCGTTTGGTGCAGCTATTCTAGCCGCGGTAGGAGCAGGTGTCTTCGCTGATGTGGAAAAGGCTTGCGAATCGATGATCCATACGACGGAACGGACCGACCCGGTCGCAACTGATGTTGATTGTTATCATGCCATATATCCGATTTACCACCAACTATACGGCCGTTTGCAGGAGACGTTTGAGCAATTAGGCAAACTTTGATGTTGCCGATGAATGACATAACCAATGTTTAGGAGGAGAAGCAATGGCTTATTTTAACGGAGTACCCCAAATCAATTTTGAAGGAGCAAAATCCAGCAATCCACTGGCATTTAAGTATTACAACCCACAGGAAGTAATAGCCGGTAAAACGATGGAAGAACATTTGAGATTTTCTATCGCCTACTGGCACACGTTTACCCATGAAGGCTCCGATCCCTTTGGGACGGGTACCATGCAGCGTCCCTGGGATCAGTATACAGGGATGGACAAGGCGAAAGCACGGGTGGAAGCTGCTTTTGAATTGTTTGAAAAATTGAATGCTCCTTTCTTTGCCTTCCACGACAGAGATATTGCCCCGGAAGGAGCCACCCTGCAGGAGACCAATAAGAACCTTGACATCATTGTAGCCATGATTAAGAACTATTTAAAAACAAGTAAAACAAAATTACTTTGGAATACAGCCAACATGTTTACGCATCCCCGGTTTTTACATGGTGCCGCCACTACTTGTAATGCCGATGTATTTGCCTATTGTGCCGCGCAGGTTAAGAAAGCGCTGGAAATCGGTAAAGAGCTGGAAGCGGAAAACTATGTGTTCTGGGGTGGAAGAGAAGGCTATGTAACGTTATTAAATACGGATATGAAACTGGAACTTGATAATTTGGCCCGCTTTTTCCATATGGCCGTGGACTATGCCAAGGAAATCGGTTTTACCGGACAGTTTTTAATAGAACCTAAGCCCAAAGAACCTACCAAACATCAATATGATTTTGACGCGCAAACCGCTATGGCTTTCCTGCGGGCTTACGACTTACAGGACTACTTTAAAATGAACATCGAAGCCAATCATGCTACACTGGCCGGTCATACCTTCCAGCATGAATTACGAATCAGCCGTATTAACGGGATGTTGGGTTCGGTGGATGCCAACCAGGGAGATATGCTTTTAGGCTGGGACACGGATGAATTTCCTACCGATTTATATGAAACGACGCTGGCTATGTATGAAATTTTACAAAATGGCGGTTTAGGCAAAGGCGGACTGAATTTTGACGCTAAGCCGCGCCGGGAATCATTTGAGCCGGAAGATTTATTTTATGCTCATATTGCCGGGATGGATACCTTTGCCAGAGGGCTAAAAGTAGCGGCCCGGCTGGTAGAAGACAGGGTTTTTGAAAGTATTGTCAAAGAGCGGTACAAGAGCTTTAGTGAAGGTATCGGACGTGATATTGTGTCAGGCAAGGCTGATTTTCACACACTGGAGTTGCATGCATTGCATAATAAGCCGATAGTTAACAAATCAGGCCGCCAAGAACAATTGAAGGGTCTTTTGAACCAATATTTACTGGAGATGTAAGTTTAGGGCAGGGCAGATCCGGAACAGATCATAAATAATCAGGAGGGGATACATTGTGTTTAAGAAAAGGAAGGGTTATTTATTCATTACGGTATTGGTTTGTATAATCTCTCTCTTCATGATGGCTGGTTGTACCAAGCAGGAAACTACTACAGCTAAAGATACTGCGCCGAAGAAAACAGTTAAAATCGGTCTTAGTATGGATGATTTACGGTTAGAAAGATGGCAGCATGACCGGGATATGTTCGTGGCAAAGGCCAAAGAACTGGGGGCCGACGTGGTGGTGCAATCGGCTAATGGTGACGACCAGACACAATTTTCCCAGTGTGAAAACTTGATTGCTCAGGGTGTAGATATTCTGGTTATTATCCCTCATAACGGTGATGCTCTGGCTCCCATTATTGAACAGGCTCATAAGGCAGGCATTAAAGTGTTGAGCTATGATCGCCTGATCACTAAATCGGATGTAGATTATTATATTTCCTTCGACAATGTAAAAGTTGGCGAATTGCAAGCAAAGGCGATTGCCGAACTAATGCCTAAGGGCAGGTATTTTCTCATGGGCGGTTCCCCGGTAGACAATAATGCCAAGCTATTTCGTCAGGGACAAATGAATGTGTTGAAGCCGCTAATTGATAAAGGTGATATCACAATTGTAGGTGACCAGTGGGTAAAAGACTGGCTGCCGGAAGAAGCATTGAAAATTATGGAAAATGCGCTAACGGCCAATGACAATAAAATTGCTGCTGTAGTGGCTTCCAATGACAGCACGGCCGGTGGTGCGATTCAGGCATTGGCTGCCCAAAATATGGCGGGAAAGGTGCCTATCTCCGGTCAGGATGCCGAATTGGCTGCTTGCCAGCGTATTGTGGAGGGCACGCAGACCATGACGGTGTATAAGCCAATCAAGATACTCGCACCTACGGCGGCTGAGATTGCTGTGCAAATTGCCAAGGGAAATCAGGTGAAAACTGACGGTGTGGTCAACAATGGCAATAGGGATGTCCCCGCCGTATTACTTACACCGATAGCCGTTAATGCCCAGAATATGGCTGAAACAGTTATCAAAGACGGTTACAACAAGCTGGAAGATGTGTATAAAAACGTTTCCAAGGATAAATGGCCCAAGCAGTAGATCAAACGGCAGGCGGGTGCGCAATGCCCTGCCTGCCTAATTTGAATGTGAGGGGGGATACAAATGCAGGATATTATATTGGAAATGAAGGGTATTACGAAAGCTTTTTCCGGGGTAAAGGCCCTGGATCAGGTTTCCTTTTCGGTTGTAAGAGGTGAAATTCATGCGTTATGCGGAGAAAACGGCGCCGGTAAATCAACCTTAATGAAAGTATTAAGCGGTGTATATCCTCACGGAACGTATGAGGGTGAGATATATTTTAATCAGGAGAAACTGACTATCCGGAATATTACCGATGCCGAACAAGCCGGGATTGCCATTATTCATCAGGAACTGGCGTTATTTAAGGAATTGTCCGTGTATGAAAACATCTTCATGGGAAATGAAATAAGTTCACGGGGACGGATTAATGTACCGGCTATGCTGGCTAAAACGCAGGATTTGTTGAGGGAAATGAAATTGAGGATTAGCCCTTATACAACAGTTAAGCAATTGGGTACCGGTCAGCAACAAATTGTAGAAATTTGCAAAGCCTTATCTAAAAACGCAACACTGCTTATTTTAGATGAACCCACGGCTTCTTTGTCCGAAGGCGAAGTGGATATTCTCATTCATATTCTGGCGGAGTTAAAGGCTAAAGGCGTTACCTGCATTTATATCTCCCATAAGCTGGACGAGGTTCTAAAGCTGGCAGATACGGTAACTGTCATTCGTGATGGCCGTTCGATTGGCACTAAACCAGCCCGTGATTTGACCAAGGAAGCTATTATCCGCATGATGGTTGGCCGGGAAATTACCGATTTGTATCCTAAGGAAGCGCACGTAAGGGAAGAGACGGTTTTGACAGTTAAGGATTACACAGTTTATAGTGCGGGAAACCCTGGCCGTAAATTGGTCGATCACGCCAGCTTTTCTTTGAAACGGGGTGAGGTATTGGGGCTTGCCGGACTGGTTGGGGCGGGACGGACAGAACTGGTATCGGCATTGTACGGTTTTCATAATGGCCGGTGTGAGGGAGAAGTGCTTTTGGAAGGGAAAAGGTTGGACACCCGTCATCCGGAGGATTCGTTGCAGCGGGGGATAGCCATGCTTCCGGAAGACCGGAAACGTCATGGAATTGTTGAAATTATGTCGGTAAGAAATAATATGACCCTGGCCAATTTGGAAGCGTATCGCCGAAAAGCGGATTATATTGACGCCTGTCAGGAACTGCACGATGCAAATCAATTCCGGGAACGGTTGAGGATTAAGACTCCCGGCTTAGAAACCTGTATTAAAAATCTGAGTGGCGGAAACCAGCAAAAAGTGGTACTGGCAAAATATTTGCTGCGAAAACTGAAGGTGCTTATCCTGGATGAGCCAACCCGGGGCATTGACGTTGGTGCAAAGTATGAAATATATAACTTAATTAATCGCTTAACCGAAGAGGGCATCAGTATTATAATGATTTCCTCCGATTTGCCGGAAGTACTGGGAATGGCTGATCGGGTACTGGTGATGAATCAAGGCCGGATTAAGGGGGAATTCATTAACGATCACACCCTGGATCAGGAACAAATAATGCATTGTGCTGTAGGAGGGACGCTTGCATGACAACAGAATTGGAAAAGCAATCACCGGAGCTGGCGAGCGGCAAAAAATTGTCTTGGGCAGCTTTATTTCATTTGGATGTAAAGACCTATACGATGCTGCTGGCACTGCTTTCTATTTGGGTTATATTTACAATGGCCACCAGTGGTGACTTCCTGACATCCCGCAACTTGTCCAATTTATTCCGTCAGATGTCCATCACCGGTATTTTATCCATTGGCATGGTCTTTATCATTATTGCCGGACATATTGATTTGTCCGTAGGTTCGCTCATGGGTTTGTTAGGCGGTGTTATGGCAGTTCTTAACGTCTGGTACAAAGTGGATGGACTCTTGGCGATTACCATGACGCTTGCCCTGGGATTGGTGATCGGAATTTTTAATGGCTGGCTGGTTGCCTATAAAAAAATACCGGCTTTTATTGTTACGCTGGGCGGTATGCTGGTATTTCGCGGCATTCTGATAGGCATGACAAAAGGCACTACGGTCGCAGCGCTTGATTCCAGTATTCGCTTTGTAGGCAACGCCTATCTAGTGGAAGGTGTAGGTATTGTACTGGGTGTGGTGGCTGTTGCGGTGGTGGCCTATCAGTCTTTTGCCGGACGCAAGCTTCAGGCTCAGTATGGTCTGGAGATCGCGCCGGCCGGAGCCGAAATAGCAAAGATTGTTTTTGCGGCGATCCTGGTTGGTATATTTATCACGGTTCTTAACTCATATCAGGGATTTCCTGTACCCGTACTGATTCTCGTCATTATGGCGGTGATATTCTCTTATATTTTAACTAAGACAGTGTTTGGCCGCCGGGTATATGCAATTGGCGGCAACGCCGAAGCGGCCAAATTATCCGGAATAAATGTCACTAAAATGAATCTGAGTATTTTTGCCCTTAATGGCCTGCTTGTTTCCATTGCCGGTGTGCTGCTTTGTTCACGGCTAAATGCGGCGTCGGTAGCCGCCGGTCAAAATGCCGAAATGGATGCCATTGCTGCTTGTGTTATTGGCGGTGCCAGTCTAATGGGAGGTATCGGCAGTGTGGGCGGCGCCCTGGTTGGGGCCCTGGTTATGGCTAGTCTGGACAATGGCATGAGTATGCTCAATATTGAAACCTTTTGGCAGTTTATTGTAAAAGGCGCAATTTTAGTGCTGGCTGTTTGGGTGGATATTGCAACCAAGAATAAGAGCAAATAACTCGACAAGCCTACTTATTTGGCTATGGCGCGGCCGTATCAGTACAAAAGAAGAGAGTTTCTTTAAAGCCGCTGGAAGGATGGGAAGACGATGTCAGTGATTATGCAAGAAGGAACATATAATGACATGGGAAAATGTCTTGTCTTATCAAATGGTAGTATTGAACTGGTAGTTACAACCGAGTTTGGCCCGCGGATTATACGGGCCGGCTTTGTAGGACAAAAAAATGAGTTCTGTGATAATAGCCCTGTCAGCAATCATACCTATTGCGGCAAAACCTGGCGGATGCGGGGAGGACATCGGTTCTGGCACAGCCCCGAATGTTTTCCCCGCACCTACATAGCGGATAACGCTCCGGTCAGGTGGAAAACAATTGATAATGGTATACTTGTCATGCAGGAAAGCGAACCTTGGGTGCAAATGCAAAAATCAATGGAAATAACGATGCCGGCGGAGAATCAAGTCATAGTCAGGCATCATTTACTTAATAAAAATGCCTGGCCGGTAAAGGTGGCGGCTTGGGCTCTTTCGGTTATGGCCCCAGGGGGAAAGGCCGTAATCGCTCAGCCGGACCGCAATACAGATTTGTTGCCTAATAGGGTAGTCGCTTTATGGCCGTATGCAAATATGAGGGACAAGCGGATAAGCTGGGGTGAAAAATACATTGTGCTGACGCAAGAAAACGAAAGTCAGCCCTTTAAATTTGGCATAAATAATGAAGCCGGATGGATAGCCTATTTTAATCATGGAAATTTATTTGTAAAACGGTATAGTCATGATCGCAACGCGCAATATCCTGACGGTGGAGTTTCCAGTGAATTGTATACCAATGATTTTATGCTGGAACTGGAAACCCTATCGCCGCTTGGTGAATTGGCGGCAGAGAGGACGCTGACCCATGAGGAGCGTTGGGAGTTTGTCGCAGGGGTTAAAAGACCCGAAACAGAGTATGAGCTGGATCAGGTTGTACACAAATACATTATAAAAGCGGTGTAAAGCCGGTATCAATCAATAGGTTGGTGATTGGATACTGTATTCTTTACCGAAAGGAGCCTTATCAGGCTAAATTTGCGCCAGGTGTGTTTGACAATTACTGTTTATGATGGTATTATGGCAATGGAAAACTTCATAGGAAAAGGTTAGGTGCCCGCAAGGGCTTAATAGGGAAGTCCGGTGCAATACCGGCGCGGTCCCGCCACTGTAATGAGGAGCAAGGCCAAGATGTACCACTGGGGGTGAAGCCCTGGGAAGGTTTGGTCAAGCGATGATTCAGAGCCAGGAGAACTGCCTAGCTGATAATCACCATTTGACCCACGAGCGATGGGGAGGGGATTTCGTGCAAACATTTTTTTGCATAAATTCTTCCCGGCTTATCTGGCCGGGATTTTTTATTGACAGGATCTTGTTTCATCACTAAATCTTCCAGCTCGTGCGGAAGATTTTTTTGATATGCTCGCATTTCGCGTAGGCAACGAAGTGCTGACATATAACTGTTCAAACTCACTATTATTTTATTTTTTCTGCCCGTGCGGGCTGAAATGTCCGTGTAAAAACGGATTCCTTTTTCCTCTGCGTAAGCGTAATGCCAACTACATTGCGCTCTTCACATATAAGAACTGTCGAGAACCGGACTTGCAGTTAGGCATTGCCTAACTGCTATCCTTGTTCAGCCGCTTTTATGGCGGTTAATGGTATTTTACCTATAATTTTCCGGCAGGGGTAGTGTGGACTTATGTTTATCAGTGGTATGGCTGACTAATTGCCAAAGTTGTGAAAAAAAGAACAAAAGAAAAGAAAGGATATTATACGATGACGACGGACAGTAAAGACAAGCTGGAAATACCCAAAGTGACATTTGACGAATTTGCGGCTCCCGGTTATGAGGCGTGGAAACAGGAAGCAATTGTTTCTTTAAAAGGCGGGGTATTTGAGAAAAAACTTTTTACCAAAACTTATGAAGACATAGTACTTGAGCCGATTTATACTCAGGAGCATGTGGCGGCGGCGGGACGGGTAGATGACTTGCCGGGAACCGGCAGCTATATGCGTGGCACCAGGGTAGACGGCTATTTAACCACTCCTTGGCTCATTACTCAGGAATGCAGCGAGTTTTTGCCGGAGACCTTCAATGAAGCGCTGCGCCATGAACTGGATAAGGGCAGCACCGCCATTCATACCGTCCTGAATCAAAGCACCCGTCACGGAAAGAACTGCGACGGAGAGGGAGCCTTAACCGGGCTGGTGTTATCGACCATTGAAGATGCCGATGATGCTTTTGCCAATATAGATTTAGAAAAATATTCTTTTCATATTGCTGCAGGGCCGTCCAGTGTACAACTGATTGCCTTGCTATCTGCCATGTTAAAGGCTAACGGACGTTCGCCTAAGGTCCTGACCGGCTGCATCGGCGCCGATCCGCTGGGAGCTTTAGTGTCGGAAGGCAGCCTGCCTTGCTCGCTGGATGCGCTCTATGATGAAATGGCGCATCAATTGACGTGGGTAAGTCAACAGGCACCGCAGCTTCGCACGATTCTGGTAGACGGCGCGGTTTATCATAACGGGGGCGCCAGCGATATTCAGGAACTGGCCTATTCCATCGCTGCTGCCATTGAGTATATCCATGCCATGCAAATTCGTGGTGTCGATTGCAATACTACGGCCAAGCACCTGCGGTTCAGTTTTTCATTGGGCGCTAATTTCTTTATGGAAATTGCCAAAATGAGAGCGGCCCGGATGATCTGGTCTCAGGTGGTGGAAAGCTTTGGCGGCGACAAAGAAGCGCAAAAAATGAATGTTCACGCCCGGACCTCGGCGTTTACCAAGAGCGCTTATGATCCGTATGTAAATATGCTGCGGACCACGACGGAGGCTTTTTCCGGCGTAGTCGGCGGAGTGGATAATCTGCAGGTAAGCTGCTTTGATGAAGCGCTGCGTCAAGGGGATGAATTTTCCCGGCGTATTGCCCGCAACACGCAGATTATCCTGCAAAATGAGTGTAATCTGCGGCAACCGGTTGATCCGGCCGGCGGTTCCTGGTATATTGAAACGCTCACCCAGCAGGTTGCCGATAAAACCTGGAAACTGCTGCAGGAAACCGAGGCCGCCGGCGGCTTGCTGAAGGCCCTGCGCCAGGGAACTCCGCAGCAGGCCGTAAAGGAAGTACTGGCCAAACGGTTCAGCCAATTGGCCAAACGGGCCGATCGCGCCGTAGGCATCAACATGTATGCCAATGTCCAGGAAGTTCTGCTGAAACAGCAGCCGGTCGATATGGTTGCTTTAAAGGAGCAGCATGCCAAGCGGGTGACCGAGTATTGTAGCGACATTGACCAGACATTTTGTCAGGAACAACTAGCGAAATTAGCCGATGCTATAAGCGGGGAACCGGGACAATTGGTAGAAGCCGTTATACAGGCTTTTTCAGCCGGCGCCACGCTGGAACAGGTGACGGCGTCCCTGCGTCAGGATGAAACGGTCGAGTCGGCTGTGACGGTGATTGCGCCGCACCGGTTTACCGAACAGTTTGAAGCCTTGCGTCAAAAAACCGATGCCTATAAAGAACGGACCGGCAACAACTTGAAAATATTCCTGGCCAACATGGGGCCCATTCCGCAGCATAAGGCGCGGGCGGACTTTTCAACCGGTTTTGTGGAAGTCGGCGGCTTTGAAGTATTAAAGAATGACGGTTTTGCCGATGTGGACAGCGCGGTAGAGGCGGCTCTTGCCTCGGGAGCAAAGGCAGTCATTATCTGCTCCACCGACGATACCTATCCGGAACTGGTACCGCCTTTGGCCAAGCAAATCAAGGCAGGTAACCCATCTATGCTGGTTATGCTGGCCGGGGCGCCGGCACCGGAGTTTGAACCGGTCTACAGGGAAGCCGGCGTAGACGAGTTCATCCATATCCGCGCCAATTGCTACAAGATACTTGACTGGCTGCAGAAAGCAGGAGGGATTGCCTAATGTATCAGAAACCTGATTTTACCAACATGTCACTGAAAAAAGAAAATGGACCGGCCAATCTGGCTGAATGGAAAAAGCAGCTTGAGGCTAAAACAGGCAAGTCCTTTGAAGAATTATACTGGCGGGCCATGGAGCAGATTGATGTAAAACCTCTTTATACTGAGGCCGATCTGAAGGATGTGAACCACCTGTCTTATATGGCCGGAATTCCGCCTTTCTTAAGAGGGCCTTATCCCACGATGTATGTAACCCGCCCCTGGACGGTCCGGCAGTATGCCGGTTTCTCCACGGCGGAAGAAAGTAATGCCTTTTACCGTCGTAATCTGGCCGCCGGTCAGAAGGGGCTTTCTATTGCCTTTGACCTGGCGACGCACCGCGGCTATGACTCGGACCATCCCCGGGTTGTCGGCGACGTGGGGAAAGCCGGCGTGGCGGTGGATTCTATTCTGGATATGGAAATTCTCTTTTCCGGCATCCCCCTGGATAAAATGTCGGTGTCGATGACGATGAACGGTGCCGTTTTGCCGGTTCTGGCCTTCTACATTGTGGCGGCCGAGGAACAGGGTGTAAAGCAGGAAGTCCTGTCAGGCACGATTCAGAATGATATTTTAAAAGAATTCATGGTTCGTAACACTTATATTTATCCGCCGACGGCCTCGATGCGGATTATCGGCGATATTTTCGCCTATACCTCACAGTTTATGCCGAAGTTCAACAGCATCAGTATCTCCGGCTATCATATGCAGGAAGCGGGGGCCACCGCCGACATTGAGCTTGGCTATACGCTGGCCGACGGACTGGAGTACATCCGGACCGGGGTAAACTCTGGCCTGGCGATTGACGCGTTTGCGCCTCGGTTGTCGTTCTTCTGGGCCATGGGTAAAAATTATTTTATGGAAGTGGCCAAGATGCGGGCCGGCCGCTTGCTGTGGGCTAAAATCATCAAGCAGTTCGGACCGAAAAGTTCGAAATCCATGGCGCTCAGAACCCACTCGCAGACTTCGGGCTGGAGCCTGACCGAACAGGACCCGTTCAACAATGTGGCACGGACCTGTATTGAAGCCATGGCGGCTGCTTTGGGGCATACCCAATCACTGCACACCAACGCGCTGGATGAAGCCATTGCCCTGCCGACCGACTTCTCGGCCCGGATTGCCCGGAATACGCAGCTTTATCTGCAGGATGAAACACAAATTTGTAAGGTTATTGATCCCTGGGGCGGCTCTTACTACGTGGAAGCTTTGACCGATGAACTGGCCCGCCGGGCCTGGGCTCATATCCAGGAAGTCGAAGAACTGGGCGGTATGGCCAAGGCTATTGACACGGGTCTGCCCAAAATGCGGATTGAGGAAGCGGCCGCCCGCCGTCAGGCGCACATTGACTCCGCCAAGGAAATGATTGTCGGTGTAAACAAGTTCCGCCTGGATAAGGAAGATCCGCTGGACATTCTGGAAGTTGACAATACGGCTGTACGGATAGCTCAGATCAAGCGTCTGGAAAAACTTCGTTCCAACCGGGACGAGGACCGGGTGAAGTCCTGCCTGGAGGCGATTACCAAATCGGTGGAAACCGGCGAAGGCAATCTGCTGGATCTGGCGATTAAGGCTACCCGGGCCAGAGCCAGTCTGGGGGAAATTTCCTCTGCCGTGGAAAAAGTCAGCGGGAGGCATAAAGCGGTGATCCGTTCCATTTCAGGAGTATACAGCAGTGAATTTGCCGATGAGGATGAAATTGCCGAAGTACGGAAAATGACCGATACCTTTGAAGCCAAGGAAGGCCGCCGGCCGAGAATTATGATTGCCAAGATGGGCCAGGACGGACATGACCGGGGTGCCAAGGTAATCGCTACGGCCTTTGCCGATTTGGGCTTTGACGTGGATATCGGACCGTTATTCCAAACACCGGAGGAAACGGCCCAGGATGCGGTGGATAATGACGTTCACGTGGTAGGCATGAGTTCGCTGGCTGCCGGACATAAGACGCTGCTGCCGCAATTGGTGGAAGAACTGAAAAAGCGCGGCCGCGAGGATATCATGGTGGTAGCCGGCGGTGTTATTCCGGCCCAGGATTACGAATATTTGAAAGAACATGGTGCCGCTGCTATTTTTGGACCGGGAACCATTATTCCGGTCGCTGCCAGAAAGGTATTGGAAGAATTAATGAACCGCTTGGACTGGGAAGAGGCGTAACGATGAGTACCTATAAACCGGAGTGGACGCCGCAGGATGCGGGCAATGAATTTGCCTGCCGGGTCATGACCGGTGTGGCTGGCGGGCATGACGGCCTGCCGCAGGGCCGGCTCGAAGGACAGACGGCGGCTGCCGTAAAACGAAAAAAACTGACGGTTGAAGACTACGTGCAGGGTGTGCTGGCCGGTGACAGAGTCTTATTGTCCCGGGCCATCACCCTGATTGAAAGCAATGCCCCGGCTCATATGGATATGGCCCAGCAGGTGCTGCAGCAATTGCTGCCCTATGCGGGAAAGTCACTGCGGGTCGGCATTACCGGGGTGCCGGGCGCCGGCAAGAGTACCTTTATTGAAGCTCTTGGCTGCCGGTTGTGCCGAACCGGGCACAAGGTGGCGGTGCTGGCGGTTGACCCCAGCAGCAGTGTGACCAAGGGCAGCATCCTGGGTGATAAAACCCGGATGGAGAATCTGTCCAAGGAACCACAGGCCTTTATCCGTCCCTCGCCATCAGGCGGCACGCTGGGCGGCGTAACCCGGAAAAGCCGGGAGACTTTGCTGCTTTGTGAGGCCGCCGGCTATGATGTCATCCTGGTGGAAACGGTGGGAGTCGGACAGAGTGAAGTCACCGTCCGGTCTATGGTGGATTTCTTTCTCCTGATTGTGTTAACCGGTGCCGGCGATGAACTGCAAGGCATGAAGAAAGGTGTCATGGAGCTGGCCGATGCCATTTTGATCAATAAAGCCGACGGCGATAACAGACGGCGTGCTCTGGCCGCCCGGGTGGACTATGAACGTATTCTTCATTATCTGCGTCCGGCAACCGAAGGCTGGCAGACCAAGGCCTATACCTGCTCAGCGTTGAGCGGCGAGGGAATTGACGATATCTGGTCGGTGGTCTGTGAGTTCCGGGACAGGATGGGGGCTTCCGGTGTGTTCGAAGGACGTCGTAAGGCACAGACTCTTTCCTGGGTGTACTCTATGGTGGAGGAGCACCTGCATAATCTGTTTTTCCAAAATCCGGCCGTACGGGTCGGCAAGACCGCCGTGGAACAGGATGTTATCACCGGCAAGGTCTCGGCTACTATGGCGGTTAACCGGTTAATTGGTATGTTTGAGCAGTCATAATAGCCCGGTTGTCGTCAACGGATTGAAAAATCAGGCCAGTTGCGAAGGTTCCTTTTCGCACTGCGCCCTGAGCCGGTCCGTCTTGGCTGACAAGGGCAAAAAGACTGCCAAATAATAAATTGAAGAGGTTATCATAGAAGGAGAGGTGTCGCCTACAGGCGAAAGGTTCTTGGATAAGTTAAAAACTGTCTAGCCGGTGACTAGCAGGAGCACCAGGGTTATTTCTCCTGCAATTCAATGTATAAGGGAGTAGAGACAATGAGATTTAGTGGAAAGAAACTGTTGATTGCATCTGTGGTATGTGCTATGATGACGGGCTTGACGGCAACCGGCTTTGCCGCTTATCAGTTAAACCCGGAAGTAAAGGATGCCACTCCGGCCTTGAAACAGGCAGCGGAAATCGGTGTTCGCGTTTCGGAAACACCTTCGCTGCAGAACCTGGAAAATAAAGATGCTATTTTGGTTATGAGTTTTGGGACAACCTTTACTGATTCCCGCAAGGCCACCATTGAAAAAACGGTGGCAGACATTCAGGCGGCTCATCCCAACACCAAAGTGGTGCTGGCTTTTACTTCCCATATTATTGTTGACCGGATTCAGGCCAATGAAGGAATTAAAATCCCCACACCGGAAGAAGCTCTGGCCCAACTTAAGGCAGAAGGCTACAGCCGTATTGCCCTGACCTCGCTGGATGTCATTCCGGGTATGGAATATGCCTATGACACCGCTATTTTCGATATCTATAAGAGCCAGTTCAAGAAAATGACCCTGGGTACGACACTGATGTACTGGATGGGACAGGAAAACCAACGTGATGATGTGACTGAGGCTATGAAAGCCTTTAGTACTGAATTCCCTAAGACTGGCAAAAAGGATGCCGTCTTATTGATGGCTCATGGTACGCCGCATCCGTCCAATGCTTACTATGCCGTTATGCAGGACCGTTTAACTGAACTTGGTTTCAAAAATACCTATGTCTATTCGGTAGAAGGCTGGCCTCATTTGGACACAGTTATTCCTCAGTTGAAGGCACAGGGTATTAAAAATGTTACGCTGATTCCGATGATGATGGTGGCCGGAGACCATGCCAACAACGATATGGCTGGCAGCGAACCGGAATCGCATAAATCCATCCTGGAAAAAGAAGGCTTTAAAGTCACCCCGTACATTCATGGTCTTGGTGAAAACGAAGCTATCCGCAAACTGTTTGTCGACCGGGCAAACGAAGCGTGGGATGCCCTGGAAGCCGCAACTCCTGTGAAGGAAAAAGGCCATGGCATGATGATGAAATAAATTTGGCTATGCCCTCTCCAACTCTCCTTGCTGACGATAAAACGCCGCAGGGAGAGTTTTTTTAGTCAAATTTATATCGTTATCACAGCAGGACAAACTATAAAGTATAGTGAAATAAGAAAACAGGCTGATGGCTGGAAGCAGTAACAGAGACAGCGTGACAGCAATGATTGATGAAACGGAGCTAAAAAGATGAAAATAGATGCAAGGACTGTCAGAAAATCATCGGAAGCAGCAGTACCATTGTCTGCCGGACAGACAGCAAACGATAGAAAAGCAATTTTGGTTGTGAGCTTTGGCACTACTTATCCGGAGGCCCGGCAAGCGGCCATTGATCAGGTAACCGCAAAGATCCGGCTGGCTTTCCCGGAATATACCGTACGCCAGGCGTTTACCTCACGGCGGGTTATTGAGCGGATTAACACCAGGGAAGGTATACGGTATCTGACCGAGGAGCAGGCGCTGGCTGCCCTGGCTGAGGAGGGCTTTCGCGAGGTGGTTGTCCAGCCGCTGCACATGGAAGCCGGTTATGAGTATGACAAAGTGCGCAGGGTCGTGGAGGCTTACCGGGATAAACAGGCTTTTGAAAATCTTTATCTGGGCAGGCCGCTTCTCTATTACGCCGGCCAGGAAGGTGTGCCGGACGACTATTTGGCAGCTATTCAGGCGATGCGCCGGACTTTTCCGCCAATCGGACAGCAGGAAGCGATTGGTCTGCTGGGACATGGCGGCCTGCACCCGTCCAACGCTGTTTATGCTGCCCTGCAGTTAAAGCTACAGGATGCGGGGATTGCACAAGTATATGTATTCACTGTGGAAGGCTATCCTGGTGTGGCAGAACTGATTAGGCGGCTGTCGGCTGATGGTATCAGGAAAATCACTCTTATACCGCTGCTGCTGGTAGCCGGCGAACATGCCAGACAGGATATGGCAGGCGATGGGCCTGATTCTTTTCAGTCCCGGCTGCAGGACGCCGGCTTTGAAGTAAGCGTTTGTTTGCAGGGGGTTGGTGAGAACCCGGCGATTCAGGATCTTTATGTCCAGCATGTGAAAGATGCCATTGCGGAGAAAAAAATTTTTCCTGAATAGAAGAAGCACCGGAGGGAACGCTTTTCCAGAAGGCGTAGTTAGCGGCCGTCCGGTCAGGATAAACGGACGAAGGGGGTAAGCAATGAACATACAGGGAAAAGCGGTACTCATTACCGGCGGTACCTCCGGTATTGGCCTGGCGGCAGCCAGGCTATTCCTGGAGCAAGGTGCCGGGGTTGCCGTTGTGGGAAGGGATCGGAAGAAAGGCGAAAAGGCGGTACAGGAATTAAGCTTATACGGAAAAGTCTGCTATATCGAAGCCGATGTGGCTAAGGTAGCTGACTGTCAGAAAGCGGTCATGCAAACCTGCAGGATTATGGGCCGGCTGGATATTGTCGTTAATTGTGCCGGTGCCTATCAGGAGAAAGTCATCGAAGAGGTTACCGAGGATGATTATGCAGCGATCATGGATGTGAATATGAAAGGGACTTATTTTATTGCTAAGTTTGCTGTGCCGGAATTAAAGAAAGGCAAGGGCGGCGCTATTGTTAATGTCTCTTCCGATGCCGGGCTGCAGGGCAACTGGCTGTGCACCGCCTATTGTGCGGCAAAAGGGGCTGTCAACACTTTTACCAAGGCTTTGGCGCTGGAGCTGGCGCCCTATGGCATCAGGGTCAATGCCGTATGCCCCGGCGATATTCAGACCCCTTTGCTGGAAAAACAATTGGAGCAGGTCGCGGACAGGGAAAGAACACTGCGGGATATGGCCGGTATTTATCCCTTGGGACGCTTGGGAACGCCCGATGAGGTGGCTCAGGTAATTTTGTTTCTGGCTTCGCCGCAGGCCGCTTTTGTTACCGGTGCCTTATGGTCGGTCGATGGCGGACTGACCGCCTGTTAAGGATTTTGGCTGGACAAACAAAAGAATAGAGAATACTGTATTCAATATTTAGCCTGTGTATACATTATATAGAAGGCTTTTTATTTGACTTCCTGTTTGCTGCATGATATGTTAAATGAGAAAGTTATGAATATACAATGAAATACGCAAAGAGGTAGGTGCCCTGCGGGGCTTAATAGGGAAGTCCGGTGCAAGACCGGTGCGGTCCCGCCACTGTAATGAAGAGTGACTCCAAAGGCAAGGCCACTGGGATATTATCCTGGGAAGGATTGGAGAAGCGATGACGCAGAGCCAGGAGAACTGCCTATCTGACAATCACCGATTGACCTGCGAGCGACGGGAAGGCGATTATAAGGGAAGTCTATATGCATAGGCTGTCTTTGGGTTGCCTCTTTTTAGGCATCTTGTATGACGCTTTGAAGATAGGTTTCTTTTGTAATCAATTTTTTCGGCAGCAGGCGAAAGTTGATGACAAAAGAAACCTATTTTATATTGTGAGGGGGGATTCCGGTTGCGACTGCCGGATTGGAGCGGGCAGTTGTTGTGGATTTTTAAAACGAAATACGCAAAGAGGTAGGTGCCCTGCGGGGCTTAATAGGGAAGTCCGGTGCAAGACCGGTGCGGTCCCGCCACTGTAATGAAGAGCGACTCCAAAAGGCAAGGCCACTGGGATATTCATCCTGGGAAGGATTGGAGAAGCGATGACGCAGAGCCAGGAGAACTGCCTATCTGACAATCACCGGTTGACCTGCGAGCGACGGGAAGGCGATTATGACGGAAAGTCTATATGCATAGGCTGTTTTTGGGGTGTCCGAAAACGGCTGAAGGAGCGGGCTTCCTTTGTAATCAACTTTAACGGCTGTGAGGTTGATCATAAAGGAAACCTGCTTTTTTGCATAAGTACGAATATGTTCTTATCTTATGTTTAACGGTGAAATGGTCGAAATAATCGAATGGCGGTAAATATAAAGCTATGACCAATACAATTTAATAGGGAACCTCTGATTTATGAGACTGTCGGTCTGGACGTACAGTGGGAATAAATCAATGGCTCCCTAGCTGGACAGAACAAAGAGAAGTCCGAATAAATGTCTGAACGGCAGATGTTTATCCGGCTTTTTTATTTTTTCTATTAATTAACTATTGCAGTCATACAGGGAGTGAAAATATGTCAACACTTAAATCCGATATCGTTATCATTGGTGGCGGCATCGTTGGTACGGCTATTGCCAGGGAATTAGCCAAATACCAGCTACGCGTTGTCTTGCTGGAAAAGGAACCGGAACTGGCCGCCGGAACCACCAAGGCAAACAGTGCCATCCTTCACGCGGGGTTTGATGCCAAACCGGGGACGCTGAAAGCCAGATTAAATGTACGGGGTAATGCTCTGTACCATGCGTTGCGGGAGGAGTTGTCTCTTGCCATCCAATGGATAGGTTCACTGGTTGTTGCTACTGATAAAGACGAACTGCAGACCTTAGCGGAACTTTTGAACCGGGGAAACCAGAACCAGGTGCCTGGGCTGGCCTTGCTGAGCCGGGAGGAAGTGCTGACCAAGGAACCCGGCTTAGTGAACGCTGAAGGCGCGTTGTGGGCGCCTTCAACAGGAATCTTTCTTCCGTTTGACGCTGCACTTGCGTTTGCCGAAAACGCTGCCCAAAATGGTGTGCAAATTCTTACAGAATGTCCTGTTACCAATATGGAAATAACCAATGGCCGGATTACCGGGGTCAGGACACCGCAAGGCTCGATTACAGCCAGCTATGTCATCAATGCCGCTGGACTTTATGCCGATGCGGTCGCCCGTCTGGCAGGTGATAGCAGCTTTACCCTTACTCCGCGCAAAGGCGAATATATATTATTTGATAAAAACGCCGGACCCAGAGTGAACCACGTACTATTTCCCACACCAACCAAGCACTCGAAAGGTATTTTAGTTGCACCTACCGTACACGGTAATACTTTCATTGGACCGAACGCCCAGAATATGCCTGAGGAGGAGAATTTGACGATAGCCGTCAAAGAAAATCTGGCGACAACCGCCGCCGGTTTCCAGGAGGTTATCACAGGCGCTAAACGTTTGTTCCCGGCTATACCGCTGAATGCATCGATTACCGAGTTTTCCGGTCTGCGGGCTGTTGCCGATAGCGATGATTTTGTGATTCGTCCATCAACGGTTGTTAACGGGTTAATTCATGCCGCCGGTATTCAGTCGCCTGGTTTGACGGCTGCTCCGGCCATTGCCGAGCTTGTCGCTGAACTTTTAAAAGAGTGTGGTTTGCTGCTGCTGCCTAAGAAAAAATTTATTAGCCATAATGAACCCAAAATTGTATTCCGTGAATTATCAAATGAGCAGAAACAAACGCTCATTCGTAAAAATCCATTATACGGACGCGTTATTTGCCGCTGTGAAACCGTTACCGAAGCGGAAATCGTGGCTGCTATTCATTCTCCCTGCGGGGCGAAAACGGTTGACGGTGTAAAAAGACGGACCCGCGCCGGTATGGGCCGCTGCCAGGGTGGTTTCTGCGGACCCAAGGTGGCCGCTATTCTGGCCCGTGAACTGCAGGTGCCGCTAACCGCCATTCGTAAGGAAACGGCCCAGTCCTATTTGTTTTATGACAAAATTCCAGTTGATGCCGGAGGAAATCAAAGTGAAACAATTCGTTGACATAGCCATCATCGGCGGTGGACCGGCCGGCCTCGCCGCCGCTTATAGCGCTGCCGAACAAGGCGCCGAAAATATACTGATTATTGAACGCGACCGCGAATTGGGCGGTATTCTTCAACAGTGCATCCATAACGGGTTTGGCTTGCACCGGTTTAAAGAGGAACTGACCGGTCCCGGTTATGCCCGACGGTATATCCAAATGGTCGGACAGAAAAAGTCGATTCGCGTGATGCTGGATACTATGGTGCTTGATGTGCAGTCTGACAAAACAGTGATTGCCGTCAACCCGCAGGACGGCTTATGCGAAATTCATTGCCGGGCCGTTGTGTTTACCATGGGTTGCCGGGAACGCACCCGTGGCGCCATCCGGATTCCCGGGGAGCGACCGGCCGGTGTGTTTACCGCCGGAGTCGCCCAGCGCATGACTAATATGGAAGGCTGTATTCCGGGAAAACGTATTGTTATTCTGGGCTCCGGCGATATTGGCCTGATTATGGCCAGGCGGTTGACGCTGGAGGGCGCCAAGGTTGAGGCGGTTATTGAACTGATGCCCTATTCGAATGGGCTGACACGTAACGTGGTGCAGTGTCTGGAAGATTATCGGATTCCCCTGTATCTGGGACACACCATCACAATGGTAGCTGGCCGTGACCGGGTAACCTCTGTCACCTGCGCCAAGGTGGACGAAAATTTGCGACCTGTGGCAGGCACCGAATTTGACATAGCCTGTGACTGCCTGCTGCTGTCGGTCGGGCTCATTCCGGAGAATGAACTGTCGCAACGGCTGGTGGACATGGACAAGGTGACCAGCGGTCCGGTGGTTGACCAGTACCGACAGACCTCGGCACCGGGTTTCTTTGCGGCCGGTAATGTGGTGCATGTCCATGATCTGGTGGATTCTGTATCCGAGGAAGGGGCCATAGCCGGCCGGGCTGCTGCCCTGTATGCTCGGGACAGGTTACCTATAGGTGAAACAACCGTTCAGGTAATTTCCGGCAACGGCATACGCACGGTGGTGCCGCAAAAACTCACCGTGTCGACAGAGCCTGCTCCGGCAAAGCTGTTTTTACGGGTGAAACAACCGGCGCAAAAAGTTATGCTGGCGGTAGAAAGCAACGGCCAGACTTTGCTTAGTCGCAAGTTGCCTGTTGTTAAACCGGGAGAAATGATCATGGTTGAAATTCCCGCCGCTAAGCTGGCCGGAATAGAGCAGGAAATTATTATATCACTTAACCAGGGAGGCGAATGATATGAATTATAAGGAAGAAAAACTGCATTGTATTGTTTGTCCGTTGAGCTGCAGCGGCAAAATTGTTTTTCAGCGAAATGAAATTACCGATATTAGCGGATTTAGCTGCCCCCGTGGTGTTCGCTATGCTCAGGAGGAGGTAACTGCACCGAAACGAACACTGACTACCACGGTACGGGTGGAAGGCGGTGCGCTGCCCCTGCTGCCGGTTATTTCCCGTACTCCGCTGCCGAAGGAAGAAGTTTTGGCCTGTGCCCGTGCTTTGGCGGAAATCACGGTTATGGCGCCTGTTTTTGAAGGAGATATTATTACCGGTAATATATTAAATCTCGGCATTGATATTGTGGCCGCCAGAGATATTACGGCGGCGGGAGCGCCGTTATAGGCGGAGTTTCATTGTAGAGCGATTGCGCTTTTTGTCCGGTATAGCATTGCTGCTGACAGGAAGAACGCCAAAAGAGACTGGGGCCGTCGCACTAAGAGTAAGAGCCTTGTTCTTTGGTTCCCCGTTCGGCCTTTTCCGGAAACATACGTTCCGCAGGATGAAAAATTGCCGGCTTCCGTTAAGAAATCCGCGCTGTGCCCTTTGGGTATTTGTTTGAGCGAAGCGAGTTTACGGATTTTAGGAAGCCGGCAATTTTTCACATGATCAGAAAGCATAGACTTTCTGATCATAAGTAAGAACGACTAAGGCTTCTGTCTTCGTCCTTAGGGACTCGACACAAGCCAAGTCTTTTCTTAAGTTTTTTGGAGGACAGGCCTAGCCTTTTGGGTCCCTTTGTGGCAATGACAAAGGGACGACAAGCTGGTTTGCCACACCACAGGCTGTTATAAATAAATAAAAATCATGTTGTGACAGCCTCAGTCTATTTTTTCGATCCGGAGCCGTGTTTTTGTATTGGAAAATTTCAGGGAAAAATATTGTATTCAATATTTACGCCGTGTATACATTATATACACAACAACTGATTTGACTTTTTTGCGGGTTCATGGTATTTTAAACAAGTAAGTTCGAAAAAGCACAATTGAATACGCAAAGAGGTAGGTGCCCTACGGGGCTTAATAGGGAAGTCCGGTGCAAGACCGGTGCGGTCCCGCCACTGTAATGA
>NZ_FQZD01000021.1 GCF_900141835.1 Propionispora hippei DSM 15287
GGAACGGATGCCATAAAGATAGCCAATAAAGATCATTTTGAAAAGGACAATCGGATCTACGGGTGGTCGTCCATTATCTTGACAATAGTAGGGGGTGGTCTTCTCGTATATAAACGAAAAATCTATGTATTTATCTATCTTTCTAAGCAGGTGATCTTCAGGAACTAATTGATCAATACAAACTAATTCGAATTTCATCTGCTGAGGTGCTCGTTCTTTAAGCATACTCTACCTCCTAACAAAATTAGGTCCATGCAGAATTAATTCTACATGGACCCTCAAAAACCATTTTCATACTATATACTTTTTCAACAAGCTGAAGCAGCCGGCAGGCTGCTTGTTGTCATTTTCATCATGAGACATAAATGGGGCGGCGCTGCATATGCTTACTATTAATAAGGCATAAGTACTCCGCCGGCTTTGCAACAGGAAGCTGATGGTGAGGCGAAGTTTTGTCAGCCAAGGCGGAGGAGGGAAGCATACCGCCAGCCTGTCGACTGACAACAACGAAGGTGGCGAGGTTTTTACCGTCAACAATTTCTGTTTTCAAGGTTGGTGGAGTCTAAAAGGAGGTAGGTCCATGCTGTCTCCCAGTCTGGAGGACTATTTGGAAGAGATTTATCGGTTTGCCGCCAGCCGGGGAGAAGCCCGGGTTACCGATATCAGCCGGACCTTGCGGGTGTCGCTGCCCTCCGTGACCAAGGCGATGGCGAAGCTTAAGAGCGGCGGGTACATTACCTATCAAAAGTACGGAATGATCGAACTGACCGATAAGGGGCGACAGATGGGCTCGTATCTGGTGGAGCGCAATTCGCTGTTGCAGGATTTTTTGCGAACTTTGTGCTCCGGCTGCGATGTGGCGGCCGAAGCCGAAGCGATGGAACATTATCTCTCGCCGGAGACGATTGCCTCAATCCGGCGGTTTATGGTATTTGTCCGGGATAATCCCGATATATACGCCCGTTTTTTAGAGTATGTACAAAAATCCCGGTAACAGGGACGGAAAAACGCAGCTTGCCGGTGCGCTTTTCCGTCCCTGTTGCTGTTTATTTTCACTTGCCTTTGGCAGAACCGGACAGGTATAATCTAAGCAATAACGATACAGCAAGAAGGTGCCCGCTTGATAAACTGGATTAGAAAACGGAAAAATGCCTATGGTATTGTGCTGCTGGTAATCAGCCTTTCTCTGGCCGGTTCCTGGCTGTTAGCCGGAAGGCTGCCGGAGAAAAAAGGCCCTCAGGCTGTGCAGGGAGTGCTCGATCTTGCGGGCTGGGATTTTGCGGCAGATGGAAGTGTTGCACTGGATGGTCAGTGGGAGTTTTACTGGCGGCAATTGCTGACACCGGCTGATTTTGCCGGCAATGGGGCGGCAGACAGACCACGGCTGACCGGATATATCAAGGTTCCGTCTCTATGGGCGGGAAAGCTGGCCGACGAAATCCTGCAGACTGAGGGGTATGGCACTTACCGGCTGGTGGTAAAGCTTAAACCGACTACGGACACTCTGGGAATAAAAACCCAGTATATCCGCCAATCTCACAAGTTGTTTGTCGATGGGCTGTTGCGGGGGCAAAGCGGCAGCCCTGCCGCCGACGAGGCTGCTTATACAAGCGGCAATACCCCTTATACTACTTTTTTTACCGTACAGGGGAATCAGGCGGAACTGTTGCTGCAGGTGGCCAATTATACGTACCGCTCGAACAGCGGAATTGCCACGTCTCTCTATCTGGGCCGGCAAAGTGATATTATCGGTTTGGAAAACAGACTGTCCCGGACTGAGCTTATCGTGTTTGCCGGATTATTTTTTATCGGCTTCTATCATATTTGCACCTTTCTTTACCGGCCAAACAACCGGAGCCTAGGGTATTTCGGTATTTACTGCCTGATTCTGGCTTTGGCCCAGTTTACGCAGGGGCAGCGGCTGTTGGCCCAGTTTTTTCCGGCCATATCCTTTGAAACCGTTTATAAGATAAAAAGCCTGGCCGGGTTTGGACATGTCGTGGCAATCGCCTTGTTTTTGCAAGAAGCCGGCCGGGAGCTGCTGCCTCCCAAGCTACTTACTTTTATCATCAGTATCTTTAGCAGCTACCTGCTGCTTATTTTAGTGACGCCGCTCAAATTGTACTCTTTCCTGGAGATACCGTTTGTTGTACTGGAAAGTGTCGTCTATATCGGCATTGTTTTTTTGTTGTGCCGGTCGCTGTACAAAAAAAAGTATGGCAATTTGGGACGGCTGGGTCTGCAAATTCTGATTTGTGCTTTCGGCTGTATAACGGGGACTATCGTGGAAATTTTTTTATACCAGAATGATTTTTTGCCGGCCCGGGTGATTGGCGATTTTGGCTCATTGAGCTTTGTCATACTCATTTCTTTGATGTTGGTCATCCGTTTTTCCGATGCCTATGATACAATCGAAGCTATGTCGCAAAGGCTGCTTAATTTGGATAAAGTCAAAGATGAATTTCTGCTGAACACCTCCCATGAGCTTAAAACGCCGGTGCAGGGTATTCTTAATATTGCGGAAGCCGCCCTGGAAAATTCCCATCAGGTCGAACACTGGCAGCAAATAGTTTCCATTAGCCGAAGACTAACTAATCTTATCAACGATATTCTGGATTTTTCCAGGCTTAAGAACCGGGAAGTCCGGCTGCAACTGTCGCCGGTGGATATCCGGCCGGTCATTGGCGCCGTATTGGATGTTGCCGGGTATCTGCTGCCGCCGGGAAAAGTCAGGCTGGCGCAGGAATTGCCGGACGTGCTGCCGGCTATTGTAGCCGATGAGGACAGGCTAAGACAGGTCTTATTCAATTTGATCGGTAATGCCGTCAAATTTACCCGCGAGGGAGAAATCCGGGTTAAGGCTGAACGCCAGGGCCGTTGCTTGCGAATTGCCGTGGAGGATACGGGCTGCGGCATACCGGCCAAGCTGCGGGAAAAGATATTTGACGCCTTTGAACAGGCCGAGCATAGACGGGGTGGTACGGGAATCGGGCTAACGATTTCCCGTCAATTAATCGAACTGATGGGAGGAGCACTGTGGCTTGACTGGTCGGAGCCCGGTGTGGGGTCTCGGTTTGTGTTTGAACTGGCGATCAGTCCGACAGCCATAGAGTCGGCAGACACGGCTGCTGGCCGTCAGACAGCCCGCCAGCCTTCAGAATCAGTGCTGCCGTTACAGATGTTAAAAAATGGGGAGTTTACCATTCTGGCAGTGGATGATGAACCTGCTAATCTGCAGGTGGTGCTCCGGGTATTTGCCAAGGACGACTATAATATTCTTACGGCGGTGACAGCGGCGGAGGCGTTAGCGCAGCTCGGAGCGGCAAATAGTCCGGATTTGGTGCTGTTGGATGTGATGCTGCCGGATATATCGGGCTACGAACTGTGCCGTCAGATCAGAAACAGGCATTCCATGCTGGAGCTGCCGATTATCATCCTGACGGCCTGCAATTCCCAGGAGGATATTGCCGCCGCTTTTGCTGCCGGGGCCAATGATTTTGTCGCCAAGCCGTTTGCCAGCCAGGAAATCAGATCACGGGTCAGGACGCTGTTGTCTCTGCAGAAGGCCGTAAAAGATGTTGTCCGGGCGGAAATGGCCTTCCTGCAATCCCAGATCAAGCCACATTTTCTGTATAACGCACTCAATACCATTGTTGCCTTTTGCTATACCGACGGGGAAAAAGCCGGAATGCTGTTGAGCGAATTCAGCAATTATTTGCGTAAAAGCTTTGAAATCCGAGGGACTTCAGTTTATACCAGCCTGGAGAATGAGCTGGAATTGGTGCATTCCTATGTGGAACTGGAAAAAGCCCGTTTTGGCGACAGACTGGAGGTAGAGTATTCTATTGATCCCGACGTATTGCAAGGCCCTATTTTGCCGCTAACCATCCAACCGCTGGTAGAAAATGCGATTCAGCATGGTATTATGAGACAAGGCGGCAAAGGCCGGGTCCGAATCACGGTGGAGAAGGAGAAGGACAATGCGGTCATAATGGTTGCTGATAGCGGCGCGGGAATTCCGGCTGACCAACTGGGCGGCCTATTGGCTGATGCCGAAGGGGTGAACAGCGGGATTGGCCTGCGAAATATCAACAGGCGTTTACTGTCCTTTTATGGGCAAAGGTTGACACTTATCAGCGAAGTGGGCAAGGGAACTACCGTAACCTTTCGGATTCCTGTTCCGGTGGAACCGGTAAATTAGCGCAGGGCGTAGTGCCGCATTCTAAAGAATCGGACCTACGCCCTGGTTTATTTTTAGCGATCATAATGGCTGGGGAACGGAGCTGTAGCGGAGGGAGGCTGATTTAAATAAAGCAAAGTCAGGGCAATGCCTAAGGTCGTGCGTCCCGTAAAGGAATTCAAAGGGAACCCCAGGATTTTTTCAATTGACTGCTTGCGAAACAAGACGGTTTTATAATGAATAAACAGTTTTTCCGCCACTAGCTGCAGGCTGTCGTTCAGCAGGATAGCCTCCAGCGTGGCAAACAGTTCGGTGCCGTTTTGCTGGTCATAGTGGAGCAGTTTGCCGAAGGTATCGTTAATCAGGGCATCGGTTTTTGCCTGCGGAATATAATGGGCTAATGTTACCTGCAACCCGCTGTCCAGAAAGTGATAAATTCCTGTTTGGGGGGCTGTTCGTATACCGATCAGGGTGGCATTGCGGGCTTCCCGGTATCTGTCGGCAAGGCTGTTAAGGTCTCCCCGCTGCCGGGCAATTCCAACAGCCCCGATTGCCTGGGGGAAGCGGGCGTCCAGCAGGTCTTTCAGGCGGGTGGCGGCAAGCCGTTCCGTCTCCTTGCTGTTGTCGGCAGGGACAGGTGAAAAATCCAGTACGCACAAGCCGTGAGGTGTTTCCCAGACCAGCAGGGAGGCAGCGGTTAATGTGTCAAGCATAGCGGGACGGCAGTTAGCCGCCGGTGTTTTGTCCCAGGTATTAGGCAGCAGAAAAAAAAGGGAAAAGGATTGGCTGGCATCAAGCTCTAGCTGCCGGGCCTGCCCGGCTATTTCCCTGTCGACGGTCAGCGCCCCGCCAAGCAGGCGGTTTAAAAATTCACCCTGCCGCTTGGACAGTGGCTCGTAAGCAGTCGGCGGGCACTTGCTGATAATTTTTTCGATGGTGGCATCGAGCCGCCGTTTAATGACCGGTTTAACAATATAGTCAACGGCGTTGACTTCGAAGGCCTCCAGGGCGAACTGGTTATGGGCGGTAACAAAGACAATGGCCAGGTCATTTTGGTTCCGGTACATTCTTCTGGCGGCGTCCAGCCCGTCAGCCGGTGGCATGTGTATATCCAGGAAGACCAGTTGGACTGGGTCCTGCCGGAGCCGTTGACAGGCTGCCTCAATATCGGTATATTCACCTACGATCTCAAGGACAGGATATTGCCGGAGCAGGTGGGATAATGCCTCGAGTGCCGGCGGTTCATCGTCGATAAGAATAGTTTTTATCACGGGTCTGACACCTCTTGTTCTGCATGGTTTATCAGGTTGCTGCACAGGTAGGACAGAAGATATATTATGGTTATTTCCCTGTGAGAGGGTTGTTTCCTGCCTGCCGCGGCTGGCAGATTATTGGTCAGGAAAGTTGAGCAGTTTGTTGCCGGTCAGGTATTATCCAAGAGGATAAGTAGAATGGTGAAGGATTATCCAGAAAGATAATCTTACATGAGAATAGCAGACAATCCGGGCCGGCATACAGGAAAATACAGGACCACTGTATAAATAGTTCATACTTTGTAGAATTATGTTATTTTGCGGGAGGCCAGACAGCATGGGAACAGGTGGACGGACAAAGGCAAGTAAGGGCATGCACAGTATTAGAAAAAAGTTGATCGGAATTCTGGTGGTCGCCGTCGTGGCCGGCCTTGCGTTATCATCGTTTCTGATTTATGAGACGGCACAGAAGGCGTTGGTGGAAAATACCGAACAGTCTATTCAGGCGTTAGCCGTCAGTTCAGGGCAGGAGGTGGGGCTATGGCTGGATGAGCAGAAGTCCTATATTACCACCTTGGCCAACTCCCCCTTGGTAGAGGTAGGCAATGCTGGCCGGACTTGGCCGTATCTGGCCCGTGAGATGGCCAGGGCAACGGATTATGATGTCCTGTTTGTGGCCAACGAAAAGGGCGACTATTTTTCGGCCACCCGCAATGACGGAGGCGGGATTATCCAGGGAGGTGCCAATATCAGTGACCGCGTGTATTTTCCTGAAGTTATGAAGGGAAAGACAGTCGTTTCTGATCCGGTCATCTCCAAAACCTCGGGAAACCTGGTAGTTGTTGTAGCCGTACCGCTTAAACGGGATGGCCGGGTAATCGGCATGATTGGCGGCAGTATGAATATTGAAAAATTGATGCAGAAGGTTACCGGAACCAAGGTATATAAAACGGGCTATGCTTTTTTGGTTCAGGGCGACGGGCTGGTCATTGCCCATCCGGATAAAAATGTGGCGATGAAAAGCAATTTTCTCAAGGAAGGCGATTCCCGCCTGCGGCAGGCATTAACTCAGGCCTTACAGGGGGAAAGCGGCATTACTCCTTACCGTTGGGGTAATGTGGACAAGTATGCGGGGTATGCGCCGGTGCCCGGCGGCAACTGGGCCTTGGTAGCCTCGGTGCCGGCGGACGAAGTACAGGGACAGTTGACGGCGATCACCCGCATCTCCCTTCTGACGCCGCTGATTGTGGCCATATTGATTATCGGGATGACCGGGTTGTTGCTCACCAGACTGATCATTCGGCCGCTTAATGATTTTCAGTCCCTGATGGCTTTAGTGGAAACCGGTGATTTTACGGTGCGCGGCAAGGTATACGCCAACGATGAAATTGGGGCGCTGACCGGCGCGGTGAACCATACACTGCAGGTATTGGGCGGCATGGTGGGGGATATCCGGCAGACGACGGGGCAGTTGAAGGAATCTTCGGTCGACCTGATTGATGTTTCGACTACCTTGGCGGCCAATAGTGAACAAATGAGCGCTCAAATATCGACAATCAGCGCCACAGTGGAAGAAATATCGGCCGGGATTGAAGAAACGGCCAGTTCGGCCGAGGAGGTAAGCCACAGTGTGGACGCGGTGGCCGGGCTGGCGAATGGAATGTCGGCTGCCTCGCAGCATGTGTCGGAAACGACCAGCCAGATTGCCGGACAGGTGGATCAGGTCAGTGACGTAGTGGAGGAAATATCGCAAAGCATCAATCGTGTGGCCTTTGCCGCTGGTGATGTCTCCGCCTCCATGGAGGATGTAGACCGGGCGGTACAAGAAATCAGTCGTTCGCTTAATCAGGTCGGTCAGCAATGCGACAGATCCATCCAGATAACGTTGGCGGCAGAGAATCAGTCGCAGGAAACGACGGCTATCATCCAAAAACTAAGTACCACAACGAAACGGATTAATCAAATTGTCGATGTGATTCGCAATATTGCCGAACAAACTAATATGCTTGCTTTGAACGCGACTATTGAGGCGGCCGGGGCCGGCGAGGCAGGCAAGGGCTTTGCCGTGGTGGCGGCCGAGGTCAAGGAATTGGCTAAACGAACGGCGGAAGAGACGAGGCATATTGCCCAGCAAATCGAGGAAATGCATAGCGATATGGGGGCAGCAGTCGGCGCAGTGGGGAAAATTGCCACAGTCATTACGGAAACGACCGGCATTACCCGAACGATTGCTTCGGCAGTGGCCGAACAGTCACATAGCGTTGGCGACATCACGACAGCGATGACGGCCGGTGTTCAGGAAGTGGCGGGCATCAGTAAGGAAATCAGTGATATCGCGGCCCATGCCCAGCAGGTTTCACAAATGGCGGTGGCGGCCTCGGAAGGAGTCAGACAGGTGGATGAGGCCACAGCGGATATTTCGATCAAAGCAATGGAAATGGCTAAAAGTGCTGACCAAATGGCCGCAGTGATGGGGAATATCGCCCTGGCAACCAAAGAAATCGCGCAAGGGACGCAAAACATTACGGAAAGCATTCAGGAAGCCGATGCCGCTACGGCGGATATGGCCGCTACCGCTTCGCACACCAGCGGCGCTGCCAGTGAGCTGGGCGAAACAGCCCGTCATTTGGAACGTCTGGTAGAACAGTTTAAGGTCTGAGCAACGTGACGGCCCTATTTCCCGGCAGTAGAGGTGACCTGCCGGAAGATGACACAGGCAGGCTGCGCCAGCCGGCAGATCAGAAAAATGAGTGGTGACAATGATGGATTTCGGTCAGGAATTACTGCAAGAATTTATTGAAGAGGCCAAAGGACATATCGGAACGCTGGAGGCCGGGCTGCTGCGTCTGGAAGAGGGCAGTTACGAGACTCCCTTACTAAATGAACTGTTTCGTGCCGTTCATAGTATAAAAGGAACGGCCGGCTTTTTTGAAATGGATAAAATCGTAACCCTGACGCACGCAATGGAAACGCTGTTGGGAAAACTGCGCAATCAGGATTGCTGTGTTACCGTGGCGATGATTGACGGTCTGTTAACGGCTTCCGATCAATTGAAAGAGTTAGTGAATAATCCTGCTGATTCGGAACTCGTAGCCATTGATGGGTCGCTGGGCGCTCTGAACGCTCTGACCGGTGAGATGCAGGAGGAACTGTCCGGTATGGAAAGCCCGCAGGGTGTTTGGGATCTGTGGGACCAGTTAACCGGCGATGCCGCTCAGGAGGCTGCCGCAGCACAAGCACCGGCGCCGCGGGCTGAAATCCTACCGGTGGTGCCCGGTAATCAAAATGCCGTACCGGCATCCGGCAATGGCGGGGTAAAAGATTCTCATGCCGAGGCCGGCCGGGTGAAAAACAGCTTGTTTGAAGAAAGCGTCCGGGTTAAGGTAGCACTGCTCGACGATCTGCTGAATATTATCGGTGAAATGGTTTTGCGACGCAATCAGCTGCTGCGCATTACCGAAAGCATTGGCTGCGAGGCGCCGCAACTGGATGTGGTAACCCATGGCATCGACAGCCTGACAACTAAGCTGCAGGAAAAGGTTATGAAGGCCAGAATGCAGCCTGTAGCCAATGTATTTAATAAGTTTCCCCGTATCGTCCGGGAATTGGCGCGCGGTTTAGGCAAAGAGGTAGAACTGGTTACTCAGGGGATGAATGTGGAAATGGACCGTTCCATCATTGAAGCGCTGGTTGATCCGATGACTCATCTGGTGCGCAATGCCCTGGACCATGGCATCGAGGTGCCGCAGGATAGGCTGGACAAGGGCAAGCGCCTGCCGGCGACGCTGCTGCTGCACGCCTACCATGAGAGCGGCCGGGTAGTGATTGACATCCAGGATGACGGAACTGGCATTGACCTGGAGAAAATCAGAACCAAGGCGGTGGCCAGAGGCTGGGTGACGGAAACGGAAGCAGCCTTGTTAAAGGAAAGCGATCTGCTGAGCTTGATTATGAAACCGGGGTTTTCCACCGCTGACCAGGTTACCGCCGTATCCGGCCGGGGCGTCGGCATGGATGTGGTCAAAACCAATATTGAAAAACTGGGCGGTAAGGTAGAGGTGTTCACCACCAGGGAGCGGGGGACCACGTTTCGTTTGCTGCTGCCGCTGACGCTGGTTATTATTTCCTCCTTTATTGTAGAAGCGACAGGCGAGGCCTTTGCCATCCCGCAGGCCAATGTCAAGGAATTGGTGCTGCTGCAGCCGGGTAATCAGCAGCAAAAGCGGATTGAGTTTATTCAGACCTCGCCAGTGTTGCGGCTGCGCAACCGTCTGCTGCCCTTGGTCCGGCTCGCCGACATTCTCGAAATGGATGGAGATAATACCAACAGCGCGGCTTATTTCGCTGATGAAACCCGGACCTTTCGCATTTTGGTGATTAAGAGCGGCAGCCTGTGGTACGGTCTGGCGGTGGATGCCGTCTATGATACCGAGGAAATTCTGGTAAAGCCGGTTCCGGCCGCTTTGAAAACCAGCGGCTGTTATTCCGGAGTTACCGTGCTGGGAGACGGGCGGATTGCGATGATCCTCGATTTGGAACATGTCCACCTGAAAGCCAGGCTGCGGCTGCAGGACGAAAAATCGCGGATCACGGCAGAGGAAACCTCCCGTCCGGAAGAGACCAGTCTGCTGTTGTTCCGGACCTCCGGCGGCGAAATGCTGGGGGTCGATCTGTCGATGGTGGCCAGAGTGGAAAAAGTGGCGGCAACGGCCTTGCAGAAGATCGGCTCGCAGCAATATATCACCTTTCAGGGACGGATTATCCGTGTTATCCGGCCGGAATACCATTTGCCGCTCGGCAGGCGAAAGACCAAAAGCAACTGGCTGTATGTCATTTTGCCCCGGTTTGTCAAATTCCCGGTCGGCATTATGGCCGAGGAAATTTATGATGTGGTTTCCACGCCAATCCAGTTGGAGGGCTGCCATATCAGTGGGCAGAGCGCCCTGGGCTCTATTCTGGTGAACGGTCATATCGTTACACTGCTGGATATGTATGCTCTGTTTCAGACGGCAGTGCCCGAATACTATCAAGCCTCCCGGCAGCCTCCGGCGGAGCAGGCGGCCGCTGAGGCACCGCGGCGGGCGAAAATTTTACTGGCTGAGGATACTCCCTTTTTCGCCCGTGTGACTAAAAGCTATCTGGAAAGTGATGGCTACGAGGTTAAGGTCGTGGAGGATGGGGTGCAGGCGCTGGCAGCGTTGTCCAGCCAGGTTTTTGATGTAGTTGTCAGTGATGTGGAGATGCCTCAGATGGACGGATTGGAGCTGGTACGAACCATCCGGGCGCGGGAGGAGCTTAAGCACTTGCCGGTGATTGCCCTGACTTCCTTAAGCAGTGCAACCAATCGGGAAAGAGGCTTGCGGGCCGGGTTTGATTTATATGAAGGTAAATTGAACAGGGCCAGATTATTAAAAAGTGTCGCTGCCGTGCTGCAAAAGAATAAGCGGGGTTAAGTACCTTGTTAATCCTAATCTTGTGAATACGGACGGTCTATTTTCCGCAAGCCATTGTTGTCGTCAGTCAGCATACTTACGGTATGCCTCCTTCCTTCGCCTTGTCTCGCAAAAAATAGCCTCGCCATTGTTCTACTGTTTTAGGGTTGATAAGGGACTAGTTGCGGCTGAAAAACCGGAAAAGGGGGGCCTGCTACATGGCTCGCGTGCTTATTGTAGATGATTCGGCGGTTGCCCGGAAAAAGTTAATAGAGATTATGCAGGAGTTAGGGCATAAGATTGTGGCGGAGGCAGCAAATGGGGCACAGGCCTTTGCCGAATATGTCAAACACAAGCCCGATGTGGTGACCATGGACATGACAATGGAAGGCATCAGCGGGGCGGAGACGATCTCCAAGATCATTGCCGGCTATCCTGAGGCGCGGATTATTGTCATCAGCGCCATTGAGGAGCGGCCGGTCATTCTGGATTCACTGGAACGGGGTGCCCGGCATTTTATTATAAAACCGATTACTGCCAATAAGGTGGCAGAGGTTGTCGGGAATGTTCTGAATCAGAAATTTGATTATCATAAGCACCTGGAATTGGTGCGCCGTTTGAAGGGGACAGCCGGTCCGGATGAACGGCTGAAGACAGCAGGGGAAGCGCGCCTGCCGCCCTATCAAATTTTCCGGGATGGCAAAGTGGTGCAAATCGCTATTTATCCCGCACTGTCACCGGTCAGTTGTCAGAGTCTGTTGATTGAGCTGCAGGAACATTTGACGGAAGAGCCGCGGTTGCTGTTGAATTTTGGTGCAACTGCCAGCCTGAAACAGGAGGTGCTGGCGGTTTTGGACCGGTTGGTGCAAGCGGTTGAAACCAAAGGCGGCATCGTAAAGGGGATTGCCCACGACTTGGGCTTTACTGAAGACCTGGCCGGGCAGGGGCATGCTTTTTTATCGGCGGTTGTCCGCCATTTTCCCGGTAGCTCGCGGGGCAGCGAAAATTATAAATAGTAAGGCAGATGGATAAACTATGGCAAAAATACTGGTTGTTGATGACAGTCCGGTAGAAATAAAGATTGTGCGTAATTTCCTGCAGGACAGGCATGAGATTATTGAGGCCCAGGAAGGGAACCGGGCGCTTGAGCTGGCGGCTGCTTGCCGGCCAGATCTCATTTTATTGGATATTATCATGCCCGGTCTTGATGGTTTCTCTATTTGCCGTGCCTTGAAAAGCCGTTCTGATTTGGCGGATATTCCGGTTATTTTTATAACCAGCGCTACGCAGATCAGGGATGTTGTAGAGGGCTTTCGCAGCGGCGGTCAGGACTATATCATCAAACCTTTCTACGCACTGGAACTGCAGGCTAGAATTAAGGTCCATCTGGAACTGAGGCAATCGCAGAAAACGTTGCAGCAATATATTCTGCAGATGGAGCAAAAGAACGAAGAATTAGAGAAGATGATGGAGAAGCTGGAGATTTCCGCTAAAACCGATTATGTTACAGGGCTGGTCAACCGCCGCAGCATGATGGAAACCATGCAGCAGGAAATGGAACGGCTGAAGCGGGAAGCCGGCCAGTGTGCGCTCATCTTGGGGGATATTGATAATTTCAAGCAGGTAAACGATACCTATGGTCACGAATGCGGCGATATGGTGCTGAAAACAGTGTCGGCATGCATGCGGTCAGTGCTGGGCAGTCAGAACTACCTGTCGCGCTGGGGCGGCGAGGAGTTTTTGATGCTGTTGCCGGGAGCCGGACTGACTGAAGCGAAGCAGCGTGCCGAACAAGTCAGAGCAGCTATTGCCAAGCAGGTTTTTCTGTATCGCGGCCGTGAGTTTTCCCTGACTATTACGTTGTCGGTGATTGTGCTGGCCGCCGATTCCGAGTTGGATGAAAGCATGCGGGTGCTGGATAACGGCTTGTATCTGGGGAAAAGATGTTCGAAGAATTGCGTGGTCGATTCCCGGGACGGCGGTGTTTGTTCCCGGGAGCAGGGTGGCCTGTGAGAGAAAAAGTACAATCGACACTAATAAAGTAAGGAGCCTTCGATCGAAGGCTCCCTTTTGTTTATACTAACTGCAGCAGCCGGGCTGTCTGGGCTACCAGAAAACACACGCCAAAGGCCAGGATAGTGGGAATGAGGAAGGTCAGCAAGGTCCACTTGAGGCTGCCTGATTCTTTGTAGGCCGATAGGAGGGCGGTGGTGCAGGGCCAGTGCAGCAGGCAAAACAGCATGGTGCAGGTGGCGGTCAGCCAGGTCCAGCCATTAGCGAGGAGAATCTCTCCCAGCTCGGCCAGCGAATCTACCTCAGTCATCTGCCCGGCCGCCAGATAGCCCATCAATAAAATCGGCATGACAATTTCATTGGCCGGCAAGCCAAGAATAAAGGCCAGCAGAATGAAACCGTCCATACCCACCGCTTGACCGAAGGGCGCCAAAAAGCCGGCCATATGGGCTAAAATACTGCTGTTGCCTATGTATACATTGGCCAGTATCCAGGTGACGGCTCCGGCCGGCGCAGCCATAATCAGAGCCCGCTTGAGGACGAAGTAGGTGCGGTCAATTAAGGAACGGTAAATAATCGCGCCAATTTGCGGCGGCCGGTAAGGCGGCAGCTCCAGAACCAGGGAAGAGGGTTCTCCTTTTAACAGCGTATGGGACAGTACCCAGGAAACGGCGAAAGTGGTCAGAATACCTAGGAGGACCAGTCCGGTAATAACGGCGGCGGCCACCAGTGTTTCAAATTGCCGGGCAAACAAACCTCCGACAAAGATGGTGGCAATGGCAATCAGGGTGGGAAATCGCCCGTTGCAGGGGACAAAATTATTGGTCACGATGGCAATCAGACGCTCCCGGGGAGAATCGATAATCCGGCAGGATACAATACCGGCGGCGTTGCAGCCGAAGCCCATACACATGGTAAGTGCCTGTTTGCCGCAGGCCTTGCATTTTTTGAAAATATGATCCATGTTGAAGGCGACACGGGGCAGATAGCCCAGATCTTCCAGCAGGGTAAACAGGGGGAAGAAAATAGCCATGGGCGGCAGCATGACTGAAACCACCCAAGCCAGGCCGCGATACAGGCCTAAGACAAGTACACCGTGCAGCCAGGCAGGGGAACCGGCTGCTGTAAACCAAATAGTTAGCTGATCCTGGAAGGCAAACAAGGCACCGGCCAATAAGTCGGAAGGAACGTTGGCTCCTTCGATGGTAATCCAGAAAATAACTCCTAACAGGGCCAGCATAATGGGATAACCAAAAAGCCGCGAGGTAACAATATCATCCAGCTTTTGGTCCCAGGAACGGGGCGACTCCCGGGACCGGCGCACTACTTTTTGCGTAATTTGCTCGGCATTGGCATAGATATCGGTAACGATAATGTCGCCCAACTGGGTGCCGGTGCCGCGGCGAAGAGCATCCGCCGCGGCGAGAGTCTCGGACAGGCTGGTGATGGGCTTGACGGTTCCGCTCATATGGCTGCTACCTCCTTGGCTAAGGGCAAAGCGGTTTGCCGGGTAATGTGCCGGTGGATTTGTTCAATGAACCCGGTATCCCCGTCAAGCAGCCGAAGCGCTACCCAGCGGGGGTTTAGCGCCGTGCCGACCAGGCGGGTAATGCCCGGCAGCAAGGCGGCTACCGCTTCTTCCACCACCGGTGAATAAGTAATCTGGCGGGGTGAAGGCTGCTTAATGCCAATGCTGACCTGATACAGCGTTTCTTTTAAGCTTTCCAGCCCTTCGCCCTGACGGGCCGCTGTGGCTACGACGGGAACACCCAGTTCACGCTCCAGGGCCGGCAGGTCGATGTGAATATTCTTTTTGCGTGCTTCATCCATTAAATTGACGCATACAATGCAGTTGGCGGTGATATCCATGACCTGGAGCGCCAGGTTTAAATTCCGCTCCAGGCAGGTGGCATCAAGCACCACCAGGGTAGCATCGGGTTTGCCGAAGCAGATGAAATCACGGGCCACTTCCTCTTCCACCGTATGAGCCAGAATGGAATAGGTTCCCGGCAAATCGACCAGCAAAAAGTTTTGTTTGTGGTGAGTGAACGTGCCTTGGGCATTATCTACCGTTTTGCCGGGCCAATTTCCGGTATGCTGCCTAAGGCCGGTCAGGGCATTAAACACAGTGCTTTTGCCGACATTGGGATTGCCGGCCAGCGCAATAATGAACTGCTGGGAATCGGCGGTAATGCCGAAATGTTCCTGCAGCACCTGGGCGCGATTTTCAATTTGTCCATTCAATGGATATCGCCTCCGTTATTTATTTGGGTAAATCTTAATCAGACGGGCATCATGGCTACGCAGGGCAATGGTGGTGCCGCGCACTTTATAGGCAATGGGATCGCCGGCCGGGCTGCGGCGCACACACTCGACCGGTGTTCCCGGCACAATACCTAAGTCTAATACCCGGCGGCGGAGTAAGCCATCCAGTTCCACCGAGGAAATGCGGCAAGAGGAACCAACCGTAAGCTCGGCTAAAGAAGCGGGATCATTTATCATTTGCATTGTACAATACCTCCTGACTGCCTAGGGCAGTGAAAAATTCAAGATAAGGTTAGCCTCAGCTAACATGAGGGGGCAAAAAAACGGTTAGCGCAGGCTAACAATTAGGGCGTGTTTTCAAACTAACGGAAGGATCCATGGCAATGGTTTTGCGCCAGACAAGGCAAGTTTTTGCAGGAATGGCAGGCTCCTCTATTTCAAAAAAGTTTAACCAAGTATGGCTCAAAAAGCACCGCCAGGGACCGTCTCGGATAGTTTGAAAACACGCCCCCTCGGGAATTACCCCTTTGCTATATGATATGGGAGAGTCGCAAGAATGTTACAGCAGGCTAAGTTTTTTAAATGACACAGCCGGCGGTAGTCAACCGTAGTGTTTTCTGCTACTATAAACATGGGAGGCTGCCGGTAAAGACAGAAGTTTTTCGAAAAACGGTTGAAAGCCTTTTTTTATGTAAAGAATAGTACCGTGTCAACCTTAAGGTGGGCCTGTCGCAGCACCGGTGGTGCGGCTGGACAGTAACTGCCGGTGTGGTCGGCCGGTCAGAGGAGGAAGCTATGAAAGCGCGAGTAGGACAATATGCCGCAGTAGCGTTGGGGTGCTTTATTTCCAGCGCATCAATTAATCTTTTTTTGGTGCCCCACCAGTTGTTGAGCGGTGGTGTAACCGGCATTGCCATTATTTCTTACTTGTTGTTTGGCCTGCCTATCGGAGTGCAGAATTTTCTGCTGAATGTCCCGCTGGTGTATGCCGCTTATCGTCAGTTGGGCAAAGACTATACTGTTTTGTGCATCTACGGCATCATCATGTTTTCTTTTGCCGTTGATGCGACCCGTTTTCTGGGAAGCTGGAATGTTCTGGACGATACCTTGCTGGCAGCCATTGCCGGCGGTGTGGTCAGTGGTATCGGCTCAGGGATTATTTTCCGGGTTAACGGCAGCGGCGGCGGCCTGGATATTGTGGCCGCCATTATTAAGAAACACTACTCCTTTAATGTAGGCCTGGTGGGTTTTGCCGCTAACTGCCTGATCATGCTGGTCGCTGCCGCCTTATTTGGCCTTAAGCCCGCTATTTTGACCCTGATCGCCATGTTTATCGGCGCCAATCTTACCGATAAAGTGGTGGAAGGCTTTAATCGCCGGAAGACGGTATATATCATTTCCTATAATACGGATGAGATTTCCAAGGCAATTTTGAAAGAAGTGGGGCGCGGTGCCACCATTCTGCGGGGGGAGGGAGCCTTTACCCGCCAGGCCAAGCAGGTGATTTTTGTCGTTGTCAGCCTTACGCAGATCGCCAAACTGAAATTTTTGGTGCAAAGTGCCGATCCCAATGCCTTTATGATTGTCAGCGACGCGGCGGAAGTACTGGGCCGGGGCTTTACCCTGCCGGGTAGCCGGGAGCGCTGAATACCATGGACGGTGGAATTTTTTTGAGACTTTTTCGTTAAAATGGGCACACTACTTAGTACCTTGTCAGTCTTAAAACGATAGGGAGTGGCGAGGCTATTTTTCACAGCACAAAGCGGCAGGGAGGCATACCGGGAGTATGCTGACGGACGACAGCAAAAGAGCGTGGAAAATAGACCGCCAGGACTTGCCGGATTAAGGTGGATCAGGCATTTGGGAAGGGAGGGTGTTTAAAATTCACGGCGAAAATAAAAAAAGCTCCGCCGTAGCAGCCTATACGCTGCCGCCGTCGGAAGTGGAGAAATTATTAGCTGCCCAGTATGGCGACAAGCTGGAACCGGTTGACTATGTCAAACTAACGCAGCTTAATTTAAAACGTCAGAAGCTGGAGCAGTTGCAGCAATAAGGGAACGTAACGGAAAGGCTAAAGTTAAAGGACTGTCGCCTGCGGTAAAAAAGCAGGCAGCAGTCCTTTGCGTTTTTATAGTAGAGGGATATCCTTGCCGCATACCACATATATATGGTAGAAATAGTGCGTTTATGTGAGGATGTGTTACGTTGCGAGCAATGCTTCTCAGAAAAACCCGTATCTACTTCACGCTTGCTTCATTGGTGTTTGCCGGCATATTCCTAAGTCTGATCGGCTTTGAATACTGGGACGAGATGGAACTGGCGGCTCTGCCCAATCAGCCGCTGCAACCGCCAAAGGGGAAGATCTCTCTGGTTATAAAAATTCCCAGCCGGATACTTGAGGTTTACAATGACGGGGTGCTCTATAAGCAATACCGGATTGCCGTCGGCGACGACGACACGCCCACTCCCATCGGCGACTGGACGGTTATCTGGAAAGCTCACAGGTCGGGTGATATTATGGGGACACGTTTTCTGGGACTGGATGTGCCTTGGGGCGGTTATGGGATTCATGGCACAAACCGTCCCTGGAGTATTGGCCAGTTTATCAGCCATGGCTGTGTCCGGCTGCGCAACAAGGATGTGGAGGAACTGTTCGAATGGGTGCCCGTGGGGACACCGGTCCGTATTGTAGATCAGCAGTACCGTATGCAGCGGGCGCTGCGCTATGCGTCGATGGGCGCCGATGTGGTACAACTGCAGCGGAAGCTGCAGGAACTGGGCTACCTGGAGGGACGGGCCGACGGCTTCTTCAACCGCGATACCGAAACGGCCGTTAAACGCTTCCAGCATGACAAGGGGGTTAAGGTAACCGGTGTTGTTGATAAAGGGACGCTCAATCTACTGGGGTTGTGAATGAGTCAAGCCGCCGCTTTAAACAAGCCGGCGGCTTCTTTTCTGTTATTGAGCTGCGCTGCGTTCGGCCTTCCAGCTTTCCAGCAGGACCTGGTTAAGCGCGCTTAAGTACGCTTCGGCGCTGGCTTTGATAATGTCGGTATCGACGGCTTTGCCGCTATGAATGACACCGTTATGAGATATTTTGAGATGGACCCGGCCGAGGGCTTCGTTACCCTTGCTGATGCTGCTGATTTTATATTCCAGTAGCTGCACATCCAGCTTAACCACCTGGTTGATGGCTTTATACAGGGCATCAATCGGGCCGTCGCCGACGGCGCTGTCTTTAAAGATCTGACTGCCGCAGCGTATTTTGACACTGGCCGAGGGGAAGATATCGTTGCTGACCACCTGGAGAGTTTGCAGCTCGTAGAGGCTTTCAGCTCCGGCGTAAGGGTTATCCTCCCGGACGGCGTAATAGGCCTCGGCAATGTGATACAGGTCGTGGTTGTAGATTTCTTTTTTCATATCGGCCAGTTCCAGGAAACGCGCGAAGAGTTGCTCGAAGTCGGCCTCTGACGGCTGACCGTGCAGGAAGGGAGCAATGGCGCTTTTAAAGGCGTGGCGGCCGGAGCGGGCGGTGAGAATCAACTCCATGCTTTCTACTCCGACATCTTCGGGACGCAGAATTTCGTAGGTGCCGCGGTCCTTCAAGAGACCGTCCTGGTGAATGCCGGAGGAATGGGCAAAAGCATTGTCGCCGGTGACGGCTTTATTCACCTGGACCTCAAGGCCCATCAGATTGCTGACCAGAGTGGAGGTAGCTTTGATTTCCTTGGTGGCAATATCGGTGTAAGCACCGTAGTAATCGGCACGCAGCCTGATGCCGACCACCACTTCCTCCAATGCCGCATTGCCGGCCCGTTCGCCGATGCCGTTAAGAGTACATTCTACCTTATCGGCGCCGTTTTTCACCGCTGCCAAGGTATTGGCAGTAGCCAGACCGGTGTCGTTGTGGCAATGCACGCTGAGCAGCACCTTGTCATTGATGTTTTTCAGGCGGTAATTCAGCTTGTTGATGAGTTCTCCGAATTCCTCCGGCACGGCATAGCCGACCGTGTCGGGGACGTTGATGATGGTGGCACCTGCTTTGACTGCCGCCTCAATCGTCTGCCACAGGTATTCAAAATCGGCGCGGGTGGCGTCTTCGGTGGAATATTGGACTTCCGGCAGCAAGGTCTTGGCGTATTTGACCGCGTCGACTCCCATCTGCATAATAGCTTCCTTGGATTTACGCAGTTTGGCCTGAATATGGGAGTCGGAGACTCCCAGCACAATGTGAATAAGCGGTTTCTGAGCTTCTTTGACACTTTCGTAGACTGCGTCAATGTCAGCCTTGACTGCCCGGGCCAGAGCCGTAATCACCGGACCGTCCACCACTTCTTTGGCAATACGCCGGACGGCTTCGAAGTCGCCCTGTGAAGAGATCGGGAAACCGGCCTCGATAATATCGACCTTAAGCGTCTTTAGCTGCTGGGCAATCCGCAGCTTCTCCTGAAGATTCAGCTTCGCGCCAGGTACCTGTTCACCGTCGCGCAAGGTAGTATCCAATACGACAATCTTTCTTCCCATAACTCTTATATCCCCCTTTTTTAGATAACCTGTTTGGTTCCTGTATGGACTGTCATTATCCGCTGCCGGCGGCGGATAACTAAAAAACCCCGTCTCTATATAGATAGAGACGGGGGTAAACTCGTGGTACCACTCTAATTGGTTCAATAAAGAACCCACTTGTTCGACGGCCAACACCATCTATCCCTGTAACGGTGGAACTCCGGCACACCCTACCTTAGTCATCGGGCTGCAGCTCACAGGCGAGTTCAAAGTCTGAAATGTACCGGATCGCACCAACCTCCGGCTCTCTGAAACCCTTTCACACTTCTACTATTCCCGTTCATCGCCATGGTATATTCTTGCTATGGCTTAAGTGTAATGGATGAGCGGCTGCCTGTCAATAGGCTTTTGTTTCTCCCGGCAAGTTATCCGGTCAGTCAGCAGCAGAGTCGGTCTGTACCTTGTCAATCCTAAAACTGTAAGAATAGTGGCGAGGCTATTTTTCGCGAGACAAGGCGGAGGAAGGAGGCGTACCGTTAGTATGCCGATTGACGACAACGAAGGCCTTGCGGAAAATGGGCCGTCACTATTCACAGGATTAGGGTTGATCAGGTACTAGCACCTGACCGTCGATGCCGATGGTGACAAGGCGCAGCGGAATGGCTTTGCCGCAGGCTGCCACCGCTTCCTCGGCGGCCTGGGCCAGACCGCCGCAGCAGGGGACTTCCATACGCAAGAGGGTCAGGCTACGGACCGAATGCAGTTGCAAGATGGTAGTCAACTTGTCGGCGTAGGCTACATGATCCAGTTTGGGACAGCCGATCAGCGTGACCTTGCCGGTCATAAAATCGGCATGCAGGTTGGCGTAGGCGTAGGCGGTGCAGTCAGCGGCGATGAGCAGGTCGGCATCCTCAAAATAAGGGGCCTGAACGGAAATCAACTGGAGCTGACAAGGCCATTGGCGTAAGGCCGACGGCATCGGCTGGCCGGCCACCGGCGACGGACCGGTGGCAGATTCCGGCTGGAGCAGCCGGGAGCGGCTGCCGGGACAGCCCGAAGCCGGTGGCATAGAGTGACTTTTGGCGGCCAAGTGTTTTTTGACCAATTCTTCATCGAAGGGTGCGGAATCCCGTTCTTCGATACGGATGGCCCCGGTGGGGCATTCCGGCAGGCAGGCCCCCAGGCCGTCGCAATAGGCGTCGGAGATCAAACGGGCTTTGCCGTTAATCAGCCGCAGCGCCCCCTCATGGCAGGCGTCAATACAGAGGCCGCAGCCGTTGCAACGTGATTCGTCTATGTGAATGATTTTTCGCAGCATGATGGTTCCTCCTGTTGTACAGTGGCTCGTTTTATAAGGTAAACGAACCGGTACTGTTGTTATTGCCTTGATTGTAATATAATAAAAAGAAAAAGTCGGTAGCCATGGCTACCAACCTGAGGGTAGGAGAAATGGATAAACGATGGGAAGTATTGGCCGGTTCGGCACTGTTTCATGCTGTGCCCGCCACGGCGCTGCCGGAGGTGCTGGCCTTTTTGCAGCCTGCGATCATCAGCTATGCCAAGGGAGCCTATGTGGCGACCGCCGGTGAGCCGGTGGCCAGTCTCGGTGTATTGCTAACCGGCCAGGCCCAGGTGATTAAGGAAACGGTGGCCGGTGACCGGGTGATTATGGCAACGCTGGCGGCGGGAGATTTGTTTGGTGAAATGGCGGCTTTCTCCCGGCAGGGGTATTGGCCGGCCACCGTGGTGGCGCAGAGCGATTGTACCGTCGCCTTTTTGCCGCCTGACCGGCTGCTAGAGGGCTGTGCGGTCAATGGCCAGGCCGGCATGCAGCTTTTGCAAAACCTGTTGCTGATTATTTCGGAGCGGGCGCTGCTGTTACACCGTAAAGTTGAATATTTGTCCATGAAAAGCCTGCGGGCCAGGATTGCCGCCTATCTTCTGGAGCAGCAGCGCCATAGTGGCAAGCTGACTTTTTCGCTGCCCCATAACCGTAGCGAGCTGGCCGATTTTCTCCAGGTATCCCGTACCGCCTTGTCCCGTGAATTGGGCCGCATGCGCGACGAGGGGCTGCTGGAGTTTTACCGTTCCTCGGTCAAGCTTAAGAATTTGGCCGGCTTAAGGAACCACTGATTTATTTGAAAGAGGGACCGCTATCTCTGCGGTTTCCTATGGTCCGAATGAGCCTCAGGAACGCTTAGCAGGATGTGGCGCCCACGAAGCGAATATATAAAGAATCATTTTATATAGGAGTTGGCGGTACCTTAAGCTAATCTGGACCTTCAACCAGAATAGGTACCGGTGTGTAATAGTATGAACTACGTAGCCATTGATTTTGAAACTGCCAATCGCAGCCGTTCCAGTGTCTGCAGCATGGCAGCCGTTACGGTGGAAGCGGGGAGGATTGTCCGGTCGGCCTATTCACTGATCCGTCCGCCGGAGCTTAGATTTGATTATTGGAATACCCGGATTCACGGCATTACGGCGGCCGATGTGGCCGATAAAGCTAGCTTTGCCGAGCTGTGGGACCGGATAAGGCCCCACTTGGATAATAAAATCGTGATCGCTCATAATGCGGCCTTTGACATAGGGGTGCTGCGCAGTGTACTGGCTGTGTATAAGCTGCCCAAGCCGTCCTTCCGGTACGCCTGTACCGTGGAGATAGCCAAAAAGGCCTGGACAGGACTGGATAATTATAAACTGTCCACGCTGGCCAGCCGGTTTTCCATTGACTTTGAGCATCATAATGCTCTGCACGATGCGCGGACCTGCGCCGTGCTGGCCTTGCGGGCCGGACAGGAAACAGCGGCGCAGGATTTTTTGCACCTGGCCGAACTATTGCAGGTTAAGGTTAGAGAATTTTAGTGGAACTGCTGCTGTGACATGAATACAGCCGTGGTTCAGGAGCGGTTATGTTTGCGTAACAGGCCGCCGAATGGAAAAAGGAGATAGTATGAAGTTATATATTGCCGAAAAGCCCAGCATGGGAGCGGAAATTGCCAAATGCCTGCCAGGGCCGTTAAGCCGCCGGGACGGTTATATCGTAACCGGCGACGGCGTGGTCACCTGGGGCTTTGGCCATATCCTGCGGCAGGCGGAACCCGATGAGTACGATGCCAAATATGAAAAATGGCGGATGGAGGATTTGCCGATCATTCCGGACGAATGGAAGCTGATGATTGCCGAATCGTCCAAAAAACAATTTGAGATTGTCCGGCGGCTGATTGACGAGGCCGCTGAGATTGTTCATGCCGGTGACCCTGACCGGGAGGGGCAGCTCCTAATTGACGAGGTGCTGGACTATGTGGATAACCGCAAACCGGTTAAGCGGATTTTACTGCAGGCGCTGGATGAAAAAAGCATTCGTCAGGCCATTGGGCGTTTGCGGGAAAATCAGGAATTTTTTAATCTGAAACAATCGGCCCTGGCCCGCTCGCGAGCCGACTGGCTGATCGGCATGAATGTGTCACGGGCCTATACGCTGGCCGCCCAGCAGGCCGGGCACCGCATCACGCTGCCGGTCGGCCGGGTGAAAACCCCGACGCTGGCCCTGGTGGTGCGCCGGGAACGGGAAATCGCCGATTTTAAGCAGGAAAACTATTTTACGGTGAAGGCCGATTTTGCCCATGCCAACGGCAACTTTACCGCCTATTGGAAACCGCGGGAGGGACAGGCCGGGCTGGACAGCGAAGGGCGCCTGGCCGACAAGGCCGTTATGGAAGAGCTGCTGGCGCGGTTGACGGACAGTCAGGCCCCGGCGGTCATTACCGCCTGTGAGACGACGGATAAACGGGAACCACAGCGGCTGCCGCTGTCGCTGTCGGCCCTTCAGGTGCTGGCCGGCAAGCGCTACGGCTACAACCCACAGCATGTGCTGGATACGGCGCAGAAGCTGTATGAGAAAAAACTGACCAGCTATCCCCGTTCGGACTGTGACTATTTGCCTGAATCGCAGCGGGACGATGCGGCGCCCATTCTGGCTAATCTGGCGGCGCTGGAGCAGGACGAACTGGCGGCGTGGTCGGCTAAGGCCGACCACGCTATCACGAGCCGGGCCTGGAACGATAAAAAAATCACCGCCCACCATGCTATTATTCCTACGGTGGAACGCTGTCCGTTCGCCAAGCTGAGCGAGATGGAAAAACATATTTACTTTTTGATTGCCCAGGCCTATGTAGCTCAGTTTTATCCCATTCATACCTACAGTCAGACCAAAGTCGATGTGGTCTATGAGCAGGAGACCTTCACTGCCGGCGGCCGTGTTGTCCGCGAGCTTGGCTGGAAGGAACTGTATGCCGCCGAGCCGGACGATAAGAAGGACGAGGAAGAAGGCATTTTGCCGGCGATGGCCGAGGGTGATGCCGCGGCCTGTCTCAAGATAACGGCTGATAAGAAAACTACCCGGCCGCCGCTGCGCTTTACGGCGGCTACGCTGCTGGCAGCCATGAAAGAAATTCATAAATACGTCAAGAACCCGGACCTAAAAAAGCAGCTCAAAGATGTCAGCGGCATCGGCACTGAGGCGACCCGGGCCACGATGATCAAGGAACTGGTGCAGCGCGGTTTCATCCGGGAGGAGGGCCGCAAGAAGTATTTGGTGCCCACCGAGCCTGCCTATCTTCTGATTGATGCGTTGCCCGATACCTTGACCTATCCTGACTCGACGGCTCACTGGGAAAGCCAACTGCAGTTGATGACTGACGGCGAGGCCAGCCTGGAGGAGTTTATCCGTCAGCAAATTGACTTTACCAAAGAAATTTGCCGGACGGCGCTGGCTGCTTCGCTGCCTGTGCAGGGGGAACATCCCTGTCCCCAGTGCGGCAAGGGGGCGCTGCAGCTCAGGCAGGGCCGCAACGGCAAGTTTTGGGGCTGCTCGCGCTATCCGGTGTGCAAGGCTTCCTGTGATGACCTGGAGGGGGTGCCGCAACTGCCCAAATACCGCTGCCCGCGCTGCCAGCAGGGAGCCTTGCAGCTTAAGAACGGCCGAAACGGGCCTTTTTGGGGCTGTACGGCTTTTCCAACCTGCCGGGCGACCTTTAACGACCAGGCCGGTGCGCCGGCGTTGCCGCCTGCTCCGGCACAACGGGGAGGAGCATCATGAAGCTCATCATTGATGCTGACGCCTGCCCCAAAGCCGTGCTGCAATGCTGCCTGGACCTGGGGCGGCAATACCAGTGCCCGGTCTGGACGGTGGCCAGTTTTAACCATCAGATTGTTTCCGATCACCATATTGTGGTGGGCAACGCAGCGCAGGAGGCTGACGTAAAGGTCGTCAACCTGACCGGTGCCGGCGATGTGGTGGTCACCCAGGATTGGGGGCTGGCCGCGATGATTTTGGGGAAACAGGCTTACTGTCTCAGTCCTTCAGGCCGTGAATATCGGCCGGAAACGATGGATTTTTTGCTGGAGGAACGGGAAATGAAGGCCCGGTTTCGCCGCGGCGGCGGACGGACCAAGGGCCCCCGGCCGCGTACCGGTGAGGATGACCGGTCATTTGCCGCCTCCCTGGAGCGGATTTTGCAAAGAAAAGGAAAAGGGTAGAAACGATGAATCTTTTATCGATCGAAGAATTGGCGAAAAGCTATGGCGTGAGAATGCTGTTTGAACAGGTTACCTTCGGTGTGGATGAGGGCGATAAGATCGGGCTGATCGGCGTTAACGGCACGGGGAAATCTACCTTTTTAAAAACTATTGCCGGCCGGGAGCAGGCTGACAGCGGTCGGATAGTCAAGGGTAATGGCATTCAGTTGGAATACTTGCCGCAAAATCCTGACTTTGACGAAACAGCCACCGTTCTGGAGCAGGTGTTTAAAGGAGACTCGCCGGTTATGCGGCTGCTGCGGGACTATGAAGCGGCGCTGCTGGCAAGTCAGGAGCGGCCGGGCGATACTGCGGCGGCCCAACGGCTGATTGCCCTGTCGCAGCAAATGGATGCTCACCATGCCTGGCAGTTGGAAAGCGAAGCCAAGAGTATTTTGACCAAGCTGGGTATCCAGGAGTTTACCGGCCTTGTCAGTACGCTGTCCGGCGGTCAGCGCAAGCGGATTGCCCTGGCCGGGGCGTTGATCACACCGACCGATGTGCTTATTCTGGATGAGCCGACCAACCACATCGACAATGCGACGGTGGCCTGGCTGGAGGAGTATCTGCAAAAGCGCAAAGGCGCGCTGCTCATGGTCACCCATGACCGGTATTTTCTTGACCGTGTGGCTAACCGGATTATTGAGCTGGATAAAGGGCGGCTGTATAGTTATAGCGGCAATTACAGTCTATTCTTGGAAAAGAAAGCCGAGCGGGAGGAACTGGCCGAGGCGTCCGAGCGAAAACGGCAGAACCTGCTGCGCCAGGAACTGGCCTGGATCAGCAGGGGCGCCAGGGCGCGCAGCACTAAGCAGAAGGCACGGATTGAACGGTTTGAGGCCCTGCAGAGCGATAAACCGGAGGAGGCTGCCGGCAGGCTGGAAATCAGCGCGGTGGCAAGCCGGCTGGGGCGGAAGATTATTGAGTTGCAGGAAGTAACCAAGGGCTTTGACGGGCTCACTTGCATCAGGGATTTCAGCTACATTGTTTTGAAACAGGACCGGGTGGGGATTGTCGGGCCTAACGGCAGCGGCAAGACCACCCTGCTTAATATCATTGCCGGCCAATTGTCCCCAGACACCGGCAGCGTGGATATTGGTCAAACCGTTAAAATCGGTTATTTCTCGCAGGAAGGCCGGGAGATGGATGAAAGCCTGCGGGTAATCGACTATATCAGGGAAGCCGGCCATATTCTGCCGACGGCCGACGGAGGCCACATTACGGCAGCTCAGATGCTGGAGCGGTTTTTGTTCCCGCCAGCCCAACAGTGGTTGCCTGTCGGCCGGTTGTCCGGCGGTGAACGGCGGCGTCTCTACCTGCTGCGGGTACTGATGGAAGCGCCCAATATCCTCTTGCTTGACGAACCGACCAACGATCTGGACATTCAGACGCTGACTGTCCTGGAAGATTATCTGGATGATTTCCCCGGCGCCGTGATTACCGTATCCCATGACCGGTATTTTCTGGACCGGGTGACGGATAAAATCTTCGCTTTCGAGGGAGAAGGCTGCATCAAACCCTATATTGGCGGCTACAGTGATTATGCAGTGGCGTTGGAAGCGGCCCGCGAACAGGAAGAACTGCCTAAGGCCAAACGGCCGGCAACGGAGCCGGCCGCTGCGGCGAAGGACAGTGTGCGGCCCCGCAAACTGTCTTTTAAGGAGCAACGGGAGTATGAGGAGATTGAAACGGTCATTGCCGGTGTAGAGGCGGAATTGGCGGTCATCAACGGACAGATAGCCGCCGGCGGCAGCGATTTTACCCGCCTGCAGGAGTTGGTGACGCTAAAGGAACAGACCGATGCCCGCTTAAGCGAACTCCTGGACCGGTGGACCTATTTAAACGAACTGGTGGAAGCGGTTCAGAAAAAGTAATAGGCGGCTGTCGTAAAAAAATTGTTTTTTAAATAGTCCGTATGTGTGGAAAAAAGCTTGTGGTCCCTTTGTCCTTGCAGAGGCTAGGCCTGTCCTCCCAAATACTTAAGAAAAGACTTGGCTTGTGTCGAGTCCTTAAGGACGAAGACAGAAGCCTTAGTCGTTCTTACTTATGATCAGAAAGTCTATGCTTTCTGATCATGTGAAAAATTGCCAGCTTACTAAAATCCGTAAACTCGGTTAGCTCAAACAATACCCACAGGGCACAGGCCGGATTTCTTAACGTAAGCTGGCAATTTTTCAATCTGCGGAACGTATTTTTACGGAAAAGACCAAACCGGAACAAAAAATAAGGTTGTTGCGCTTTCTTAGCGCAACAACCTTTCAACGTGGCCTCTTAGGCAGCCGTCTTGTTGTCGTGAGGGGCTGTTCCTTTTAGCTGCGAGAGCAGCATGCCGCTTAGCATTAAGAGGCAGCCCCACAGCTCCCGTACACCCAGGATTTCCTGGAGAAACAGATAGCCGCCGATAGCGGCAAACACTGTTTCCAGGCTAAGAATGATGGAAGCGTGGGTCGGCGAGGCATATTTCTGTCCGATGATCTGCAGGGTGTAGGCAATGCCTACCGAGGCCAGACCACCGTACAGAATGGGGATGCCGGCCAGCCGGATGCCGTCAAGCGTGATGGTTTCTAAAGCCAAGGCGGCGGCCAGGCTTAAGACCGAGCAGGTGGCGAACTGAACCGAAGCCAGCTTAAGACTGTCCACCTTATGAGAGAAGTGATCGATCAGGATAATATGAGCTGTCCAGAAGAAGGCCCCGACCAGTTCCAGCAGGTCGCCGTAAGACAGCGAGAGATTTTCCTTGACACACAGGAAAAACAGGCCGGTGACAGCCAGCAGCGAGCTGAGCCAGGTAATGAGACTGGTGCGCTGTTTTAAAAAGATGCCGGCGATTGGCACCAGTACGGTATACAGGCCAGTGATGAAGGCAGCCTTGCCTGCCGTGGTGTACAGCAGGCCTACCTGCTGCAACGAAGCGCCGCAGAACAGGATGCAGCCGGCCGCCAGACCGACATAGGTGGTATTGGCAGTCGCTGCCGGTGCGGGCTTCTCAGTTTTCTTAAAATAGAGAATCAGCGGAATGAGTGAGGCGCTGCCCAACGCAAACCGTACGGCGGTAAAGGTGAAGGGACCAATGTGGTCCATACCTACTTGCTGGGCCACAAAGGCAAAGCCCCAGATAGCGGAGGTTAAGAGCAGCAGCAGGTTGGCTTTGGTTCTTTTCATAATGGAACATTCCTATCCTAGTGTTTCCTCCGGCGAAAGACCGGAGTATATCACCGGCCTTTTTTCCAGCAGACTTCATTGTCGTAGGCTTACATAGGTGCGATATGTGCGCTCCTCCTTGCCTGCTGAAAAAATTCTCGGTGCTATACTCCATCATTCCGCCGACGGAGGCACTATCGTTATTTTTTTGATTACCACATCTTCCAGCGGTTTATCCTGGGCGCCGGTTTTGACTTTGCCGATGGCTTTCACCACATCCAGGCCTTCCGTTACCCGGCCAAAGACGGCATGCTTATTGTCCAGCCAGGGCGTGGCATCGAGGGTGATGAAAAATTGCGAGCCTCCTGTGTTGGGACCGCGATTGGCCATGGAGAGAATGCCGGCCTTGTCATGTTTAAGATCAGGGCTGAATTCGTCGGGAATGGTATAGCCGGGGCCGCCGGTGCCGTTGCCGGTGGGATCACCGGACTGAATCATGAAGTTGTCGATAACGCGGTGGAAAATCAGACCGTTATAGAAGCCCTTTTGGGCCAGGGTGGCAAAGTTGCCGGCCGTTTTGGGTGCTTTGTCGTCAAACAGTTCAACCTTGAAGGTTCCCTTGGAGGTTTCAAAGACGGCAGTCCGGTTTTTGACGTCGGCGCCCTGCGCCTGTTGCGTTTCCCGGGCCGGTTCGGCCGGTTTAGCCGGCGCCTGTTGGGAGCAGCCTGAGCCGGTTAATAACACCAGCAGCAGGCCGGTGCAAAGAGCGGTGCGGAACGAGGTGGTCATCGGATATCTTCTCCTTTGTTGTTCGCCCTGAGCGGACGGGAAAGCCCCGTGTCAATCATAGGCGGAATGCGGTTTTGGACAATGTGGTTCTTGGAAAAAGAACTCTATTTTCTTAGAATAAAGCCAAGTAGGCCGGCATGTCAAGTCGGAGCGGTCTACAGGACCTTGTCAGCCTTAATCGGGTGGATACTGGCGGTCTATTTTCCGCAACCCTTCGTTGCCGTCAGTTAGCATACTTACGGTATGTCGCCCTCCTTCGCCTTGTGTTGCAAAAAATAGCCTCGCCCTTATCCTGCCGTTTTAAGACTGACAAGGCACTGGCCGGGTGACAGGGTCAAAAATTATTTATTGTCAAAACCGTACCGGAAAACAGCGATAAGAAGGGAATAGGGTGAAGACTGGCGAAAAGGTATTCCTTGTAAATATAAAAGGAGAAAACAGGATATTATGAAGCCATTACATATTGAGCAAACCAGTTCTACGCCGGGAGTTTTGTTTGAACCGGACCGGCATAGGCTGAAAATAATCGGACAATCTTATCCGGATAATGCGTTTGCCTTTTATGGGCCTGTTTTTCAGTGGCTGGACGAATTTTTAGCGGAGTGTGAAAGTTCCATACTATTGGAACTTTATTTCCAGATACCTTATATCAATGCCGGCAGCACCAAGTGCATCCTGCTGCTCTTGGAGAAGCTGACGGCGGCGTACCGGTCAGGCAAGCAGGTTGTCGTTCAGTGGTATTATGACGGGGATAGTGAAGTGGCGCAGGAATGTGCGGTGAAGTTCCAGGAAGATTTGGAACTGCCTTTCCGTCTGATTCCGCTGGAGGAAGACGTATGAGTGTCAGAAGGTGAGAAGTATGAATACTACCAATAAGAGAGACTGGATGATAAAAGATGAAGAACTGTTTGAGAGTGAGCAGCAGGTCTTGCTCCAAACGATGAGGGACTTGGTTAATCCCCGCTACGCGGACAGCGCGCTCTTGCCCCGTTACCGTGAACTGGCCGAGCATTACCGGCGGCTGCTGCAGATGACCCGCAAGACGTTTCTGATCAGTGATAGGCAGGGGGAATTTTTGCAGCAGTACCAGCATGATATGCAAAATTTGCTGGATCATGCCAACCAGGGTTTTTTGACTTTCGGAGCGGATTTACGGGTCAACCGGTATTACAGTGCGGAATGTCTCCGTATTTTTAGCGGTAAGATCGATGGCGCCGGCATTGTCGATCTGCTGGACCCCGAGGGTGAGCAGGAAGAACTGGCGGAGTTGCTGAGCCAGGTGTTTCTGGTCGATGAAACGGAAGGAAATGAGCTGTTGCAGCAATTGCCGCCGGTCTTTCATATTAACCGGAAAGTGATTTATGTGGAATGCAAGCAGATTTTACAGCCCTGTGACGGCATTAATCGCCGGGTCATCATGCTGGTGTTGACCGATATCAGCGATAAGCAGAAAGCGGAAGAGAAAATCAGGTATCTCAGCTATCATGACAAGCTGACTACTCTGTATAACCGGGCGTATATTGAAATGATGCGTGCTGAACTGGAAAAGATGGAGTTTTCGCCGTTAAGTGTCATTCTGATAGATATGAACGGACTTAAACTGGTAAATGACGTATTCGGTCACCATGAGGGTGACAGCCTGCTGACGGCGATGGCCGAGGTGTTGAAGCAGTCCAGCCGTTCCACCGATATTGTTGTCCGTTGGGGCGGCGATGAGTTTTTGATCTTGCAGCCGCTCACCAGCAGCCAGGAATGTGAAGCGGTTTGCTGTAAAATCCGGACGGCCTGCCGGCTACGGGCGGACACGCCTATTCCCTTGAGCGCCGCCATTGGCATGGCGACCAGGGAGGACGGCTTTGCTACCCTGGCGGAATTGTTCAGTATCGCCGAAAATCGGATGTACAGTCATAAGCTGCTGGAAAGCCGGACAGTGCGGCGGGAAATCATTATGGGTATGGAGAATACCCTGCATACCCGCTGTTTTGAAGAAGCCGGACACAGCGCCAGAGTATGTCAGTTGACCGCTGAGTTTGCCGCGTATATCGGCCTGGACATGGACGGTCCGGATATGAAACCGCTGGTCTTGCTGTCGGCGCTCCACGATATTGGTAAAGTGGCCATCCCCAGGGATATACTGGGGAAACAGGCCCCATTGTCAGCAGAGGAATGGGAACTGGTCAAAAGTCACAGCGATATCGGCTACCGGATGGCGCAGTCCATCGGGGAGGCGGTGCTGGCCGAGGTCATTCTGGCTCTTCATGAGCGTTGGGATGGCAAGGGTTATCCTTATGGCATAAAGGGTGATAAAATTCCCTTGCTGGCCAGGTTGTTTTCGCTGGTCGACGTATTTGATACCGTTACCCATGAACGCCCCTATGGCGTGGTTATGACCAGGGCTCAGGGTGTGGCTCATGTTGAAAAAGGCAGCGGCGGCCAGTTTGATCCGCGGCTAACCGAGCAGTTTGTCCGTTTTATGCGGGAAAGGAAAAAAGTGGTCTAGGACGTTTGTTTATAACTTATAACAAGGCGGGCTGGTCGCGCGAAAAGGAGCGCGATCAGCCCGCCTTTGGTGTTTGCACGGTCCCGATTAGCAGTTGAATTGCCGGACGGTTGTGTTTTCCAGGAGAACACAGTGGGAGGCTAAAAAAATCAGGTAACAGGCGTGAGGCGGCTGTGTATGCAGCATGTTTTTCTATGTCTGTTGCCAGTAGACAGGGATAACAGCGTTAAATAGGGTGATTGTGTACTTTACACAGAGGACATAGTTATGTATAATTTACTGAGTGTAAATAAGTTGGGTAGAAATAAGGAACGGAAGTGGAGTGAAGTAAGAATGAACCATCCTAATGCGGAGGAAGGAAACATTCAGCGGGGCCTTAAGAACCGTCATATTCAGATGATTGCTCTGGGTGGCGCCATTGGCACCGGCTTGTTTTACGGCTCGGCCTCGGTCATTAAGCTGGCGGGACCGGCCATTACGGTATCGTATTTAATCGGCGGCATCATTATTTTCTTTATCATGCGGGCCTTGGGTGAGATGTCGGTGGAGCAGCCGGTATCGGGTTCCTTCAGCCAGTATGCCTACCAATACTGGGGTGAACTGCCCGGCTTTATCGGTGGCTGGAATTACTGGTTCAACTATATTGTAGTCAGTATGGCGGAGCTTGCCGTTGTCGGCACTTATGTGAATTACTGGCTGCCGGATATCCCCATCTGGGTATCGGCGCTGGTTTGCCTGGTGGCAATTACCGCCATCAATCTTATTCATGTGAAAGCCTTCGGCGAGTTCGAGTTCTGGTTTGCCATTATCAAGGTGCTGGCTATTGTCGGCATGATTGTGTTTGGTGTAGCTATTATTGTTTTCGGCTTCGGTCACGGCGGCGTGCCGATTGGCCTGGGCAATCTCTGGCAGCATGGCGGCTTTTTGCCTAACGGTGTTTACGGCGTTATTTTATCGTTAGTCATGGCCATGTTTTCTTTTGGCGGCGTGGAACTGATCGGTATTACCGCCGGCGAAGCGGAAAACCCGAGAAAGTCCATCCCGCAGGCAATCAATCAGGTGGTTTGGCGGATTTTACTATTCTACGTCGGAGCGCTGACCGTTATTTTGGCTATTTTCCCCTGGAATGAGATGGGGACTCAGGGCAGCCCCTTCGTGCAAATCTTTACCCATGTGGGTATTCCGGCTGCAGCCCATTTGTTGAACGCGGTTGTGCTTACGGCAGCCTTGTCCACCTATAACAGTGCGCTGTACAGCAACGGCCGGATGTTGTATGGTCTGGCCCTGCAGGGCAATGCCCCGCGGCTGTTTGCCAAATTGAACACCTCCGGTGTTCCGGTAGCTGCCATTTTGGTATCGTCAGGCGTTACGCTGTTTGCCGTTTTACTCAGCTATATCGATCCGGACCGGGTGTTTTTGTATTTAATGGCAGTGGCGACTATCGCCATTATCATTAACTGGGCTATGATTTTGTTAGTTCAGCTTAAATTCCGGCAGAAGAAAGAGGCCGAAAAAGCGGTGCTGACCTACAAGCTGCCCTGGTATCCCTTTTCGTCCTATATCAGCCTGGCTTTTCTGGCCTCCATTTTAGTCATTATGGCCTTAATTCCCGATATGAGGTACTCGCTTTATATCGCACCGGCCTGGCTGCTTTGTCTGTACATCGGTTATCAGGTAAAGGCCAAACGGCAAAGTGAGCCTGTACGAAACTATTAACAATAGCAATTTATTGTAAAAAATTCGAAATTTGTTTTTATTTTTAGCACAGAAACGTAAAAGTCTCTTCCTAAAACACAGGGGATCAAGTATAATAAAAATTAGTTTAATACGGTGATCAGATAGAGGCGCGGGGATTATGAAACTGCAGTGAGCTGGCTGGCGATAAAACTGCAGCGGAGGAATACCCGCCGAAGCGGCCGTGCCCTGGCCAGGGCGGCTGCTGGGGTTGTATTGAATAAGTACAACACTGTCATCCGGGTTTCCCACCATTGGATGAAGCGCTATCTCACAGAAAGTTTTACTGTCATGGTTTATGCGGTAATCGTACGGTTGTGAGATGGCTCACGACCGTTTTTTTTTGTGAGCGAAAGGAAAGCGGTTATGGCGGGTTAGGCTGCAGGTTATTAAGACTAGGAGGTATTATATGTATAAGCAGGAAGATATTTTGAAAGAGCTTTGCCCGGCCAAACCGGAACTAAAGCGGGAGATGAAATCGCGCCACTTAATGATGATTTCCATTGGCGGAACGATCGGTACCGGCTTGTTTTTAGGTTCGGGGCAGACGATCAGTCAGGCCGGCCCGGCGGGTGCCATCATCGGATATTTGTTCGGCGGCTTTGTTATGTATATGGTGCTGCTCTGTCTGGCGGAGCTTTCGGTGGCTATGCCGGTTTCCGGCTCGTTTCAAAGCTATGCGTCCCAGTTTATTTCTCCTGGCGCAGGCTTTACCACCGGCTGGCTGTACTGGATTAACTGGGCGGTCTGCATTGCTGCCGATTTTACGGCGGCCGGAATTATCATGCATAACTGGTTTCCCCAGGTTGACACCTGGATTTGGAGCGGTATTTTTGCATTGGGACTGGCTCTGTTGAATGTTATTTCCGTCAAGGCCTACGGCGAGGCTGAATTCTGGTTTGCCGGCATTAAGGTTGCCGCCATTGTGTCGTTCATTATTGCCGGAGCCGGCCTGATGTTTGGTTTTACCGGACATGAGGGAGCTATTGGACTTAGCAATTTCCATACCGGCGGCGGTATTTTCCCCAATGGGTTTTCGGCGGTGTTTCTGACGATGATTGCCGTTTCCTACTCCTTTCAGGGAGCAGAACTGGTAGGCATTGCGGCAGGCGAATGCAAGGAGCCGGGCAAAAACGTGCCCCGTGTCATTCGCGGCATTACTTACCGGATTATGATTTTCTACATTTTGGCGATGATTATTCTGGCCGGAACGATTCCCTGGCAGGAAGCCGGCGTGCTGGAAAGTCCCTTCGCTCATGTGTTCGGACGCATTGGCATTCCCATCGCCCAGGATATTATGAGCTTTGTGGTGCTTACTTCGGCATTATCGGCCGGTAATTCCGCCCTGTACGCCTGCTCGCGGTTATTGTGGTCAATGGCCCAGGAAGGGCTGGCACCCCGTTTTCTTGGCCAACTAAACCGCAATGGTGTTCCTTTTTACGGCGTTATTGCTACGCTGATTCTGGCATGCCTGTCGCTGCTGACCAGTGAGTATGCGGCAGACACCGTCTATCTATGGTTAATGGCCAGTACCGGCCTGACCGGCTGCCTGATCTGGGTTATTATTGGCTGGTGCCAGATGAACTTCCGTAAGAAATTTTTGGCGGCAGGCGGTTCGGTGAAGGATCTGGTGTTCCGGACGCCCTGCTATCCGCTGGTGCCGATGCTGGCTATTGGGCTGAACCTGGTCGTTATCATCAGTCTGTATTTCGACGAATCCCAGCGTATCGTGCTGTATACCGGCTTCCCCTTGCTGGCAGCCATTTATCTGTTCCATGAAGTTTTCCTGAAAAAGCGGACTGCCGTAGCTCCTGCGGCGGAATAACACGGTCCTTTTTTACCGTAAAATGGTTGACGTGAAGCCGTTTATGGTGTAGAATGTTAAAATCATAAGATAGTTTCTAAAGGGGAGTAGCTCTTGGAAACAGAGTCAACATACTGGCGGTTTTCCCGTCTGGCTCTGTTTGTTGGCTTACCGTCAATTAGCGAGACCTTTAGTATGGCCTAGTGTCATACTAAAGGTCTCGTTTTTTGTATGATCGGAAGGGACAGTCTTTCTGATCGAATAAATGGAGACTTAATACAGACGGTGTTTGGACACCGCCTGTATTGTAGTCGAGATTATCCAGGGACTTAGCAATCTTACTCCCGCTTGTAAAGGTGGGAAGTTTTAGGTCGGGTTAGTCATTGGATAAATAAGGACGGAAGCGCTGGCCGGACCGGAGATCAGTCCTGCAGATCACAGAAAAAAGGGGAGATCGTAATGGCTTTTTTGACTTCGCTGGTCTTTGTTGTTCTGGCGGAAATGGGGGACAAGACTCAATTGCTGGCTATGGCATTTGCCGCGAAATACCGTTGGCAGACCGTGTTGTGGGGGATTTTTGTGGCCACTCTGGTCAATCACCTGTTGGCGGTAGTAGTGGGCAGTTATTTGACGGAATTTATTCCGCTGCAATATGTGCAAATCGCGGCGGCGGCTTCATTCATTTTATTCGGTCTGTGGACTATCCGGGGCGATGAACTGTCCGGCGAGGATGAATCCTGCCGGTACAATCCTTTTTGGACGGTGGTGATCGCCTTTTTTCTGGCGGAAATGGGGGACAAAACCCAACTGGCGACAGTAGCCCTGGCGGCGCAGTTTCATCATGCTCTGCCGGTTTGGCTGGGGACTACGACAGGCATGATGATTGCCGACGGGCTGGGTATCGTGGTTGGCTGTGTAATGGGGCAACGCATTCCCGAGCGGGTAGTTAAGTGGTGCGCCGCGATGATTTTTTACTTATTTGGCCTGTTTGGCTTGTACCAGTCGCTGCCGGAGCAGTTTCTTACCTGGCCCGCGATAACAGGCTGTATCGGCGTCCTGGTGATTCTGACCTATTTGGCTGCACGCATGGAGAAGAAGGTGGAACCCCCTTGCTGTATGCGGGAATCGTCCGGACGTTAAGGAAGAAACTGATTGTAACGTTTGCGGGAATAGTGCTGCAGGATAGGCGTGCTGGTTGCCGCTGTTCAATGATTTAGTTTCCGTTAAAGGAAAACGCAAGCTGTCCACCCCTATAGGTGCATAGGCTTGCGTTTTTTCGATTAGCCATTCTCATCAGACTGTAATGTTACGATTGAGACAGTCTTTTTAAGCCTTTTTAATCGCAATAACTTGAATACGTCTGTAATCAGCGATCCATTGTCCGTTTTTCCATATACTGTTTCTGCAAAGTCTTTCTGTTTCAGATAATATTTCTTCTTTTTCTTCATCTGAGAAATTCAGCAAATCACTCGCAAAAAATTGGCAAATCCAATTGTACAGTCCTTTTTCACCATCAGCGAGTGGTGTTGGCCTATCGTATTCAATGAGGTGTTTTACTTCAAAACCAACTTGTTCTAATAATAATTTATATTTTTCTTTTGAAGGGAAAAAGAACGGAGAACAGTAAATATACCGTTGTTGTCCTGCAGCTTTTTCAAAAGCTGTTTGAATTTGATGTATGTTATTTTTTGCGCCAAATTCACAAATCAACATCCCATTATTTTTTATAGAATTATGAATTGAATGCAACAATTTTTCCTGGTTCTGGATCCAGTGAAAGACTGCATTTGAAAAAACCGTATCAAATTCATTTTTATAAGGCAAATTGGTTGCATCTTGTACCTGGAAAATTAAGTTGGGATAATTGGATTTTGCCTTATCAATCATATCTTTTGATGAATCTGTGCCGATAACAGTCGCACCGTTTTTTGCCAACTCGTTTGTCAGTACCCCTGTACCGCATCCTACATCTAATATTTTTTGCCCTTTTTCCGTATTTACAAAGTCAATCATTGCTTTACCATATTCAGCTACAAAAGAATGTTTGTTATCATATAGCTTGCTGTTCCATTTCATTTTTTCTACCTCCACAAATTATTACTATAAGTATTACATAATACCCCGGATTAGAAGATTAAGCAGGATAATGAGAAGCCAAAGGAGATACTATAGGGTTGACTGTTATAAGTATTGTATGGCTTGGTTTGTTGAAAAGAAATGCCCTGCTGTCGCAGGGCGGAGATAAGGCGGCAAAGTTTTTCTGAGAGTTATTCGCCCGCTTCGTATTGGATTTCCCAGGACAGGGTGCCGGGGCGGCGGCTGTCCTTAAACAGTTTCCGTTCGTGCATGCTGTAGCCGGTTACGGTGATTTCGACTGCTCGCCGGCCGGGGGGGAAGACCAGATTAACGGTGCCAGGAGAAACGGTGTCGGTCTGGCCGTTTTCCCAGACAATTTTAATCAGAGATTTTTCCGCATGCTCACCGGTGGCCTGAAAACTTACAATGTGCAGGTTTTGGGCAAAGCGGCCGGCAATGGCCTGGGGAAAGGCGGCGCTGCCCTCAAATGGCACTGACTGGCCGTAGAGAATCCGCAGGGTCGGCAGCGGGGTAACCGTCATAATTTTAGGAGTGGCGACCTGGGACGGCGTTGTTTCGACGGCAGGCGGCTGGACCGATGGCCCGGCGGTTTGACGCTGCTGCAGTCCCCAAAGACCTGAAACCAGCGCTAAAGTAAGCAGGGCACCGACAGCAAACGATTTTACATGGGGCAGCATAGTTCCCTCCTCAGTAAAACAGCGGTGTGCTCAGACTGCCGGTTACATCGCTTCTGCGGCAGCAGGCTGATGGCTACACCGGTGAATTGTTTATGGTTTCAATCGGAATAAAAGTAGGAATGCTATTATCATAACGGAATTTGCCGGGAATCTCAAGTTAGGTACCCACTGATTAATTCACGCTGCGCGTCCTGACGGATCTTTTTCCGCCTGGCTGCGTCAGCAAAACCTTGAAATAGGGGCCGCGCTATTCCTGCGGCTTTACTTCCTTGCCTGGCGGAAAAATCTTTCGCCAGGCCGACACTTTCATTTAATCAGCGGGTACCTAGTGTTCTGCCAGCTTTGAAGCTGACGACGACGGAATTTTAACCGTCACAATTTTTGCTTTCAAGCTGGTAGAGTACTAATAGAAGTATATTCCTTCCTGCCGGCATCCTGTTGGTTATAATATAACATATTATGGAAAATAATAAAAACGACTTTGCCTGTTTGCAACCGGCAGCAGGAATTTCCTGCCTGGTGGTAGAAAATCTTAGTAAGATTTACCGGTCAAGGTAGAAAATTACTGATGTATCATAGTGGCGTTTCTTGCTTGCTGTGCCGGCACGGGTTTTGCCGTCCGACAAGCTGAAAATAGATTGAAAAGTCTGTATGGAGGTGTATTTGAGCATGTCTGTTCATTCGTTAGCAGGTAAAAAAGCACCGAAAAGTTTGTTGGATAATATTCCCCGTTTAATCAGCGCGTATTATGTGAATCACCCCGATGCCGGCGACCCGGCTCAGCAGGTGGCCTTCGGCACATCGGGCCATCGCGGCAGCTCGCTTAAAGGTACGTTCAATGAGGATCATATTTATGCCATTACGCAGGCTATCTGCTGTTACCGGCGGGAAAAGAACATAACCGGGCCTTTGTTTATCGGCTTTGATACCCATGCCTTGTCTGAGCCGGCCCTTATCTCGGCTATTGAGGTACTGGCTGCCAATGGCGTGGAAACCAGAATGGCCAAGGACATGAACTATACGCCTACGCCCGGCATCTCTCATGCTATTTTAACCTATAACCGGGGCCGCCGTGACGGCTTGGCCGACGGGATGGTCATTACGCCGTCTCACAATCCGCCTGATAACGGGGGTATTAAATATAACCCGCCCGATGGCGGACCGGCCGATACTTCCATCACCAAGTGGATTGCCGATAAGGCCAACGGTTTTTTGCAGAACGGCAACAAAGAGGTGAAACGTCTGCCCTATGAACGGGCCAAGCAGATGGAGTCGGTTCAAGAGCATGATTTTATTACACCCTATGTGAATGATTTGGCTCAGATTATCGATATGGAAGCCATCCGGGCCGCCGGTCTGAAACTGGGGGCCGATGCTCTGGGCGGAGCGGGACTTGGCTACTGGGGACCTATTGCCGAACGGTACGGTCTGAATATGGATGTACTGAATAACCACCCGGACCCGACCTTTAGTTTTATGAATGTCGACAGTGACGGAAAAATCCGGATGGACTGCTCGTCGCCCTATGCCATGGCCGGGCTAATCGGGCTAAAGGACAAATATGACCTGGCATTCGGCAATGATCCTGATTTTGACCGGCATGGTATTGTAACGCCCAGTGTGGGCTTGATGAACCCCAACCATTACTTGGCAGTGGCTATTTCGTATCTGTTCCAAAACCGCAGCGGCTGGCGGAAGGATGCCGCCGTCGGCAAAACGCTGGTCAGCTCGTCGATGATTGACCGGGTGGCGGAGAGCTTAGGCCGCAAGCTATGCGAGGTGCCGGTCGGCTTCAAGTGGTTTGTTGCCGGTCTGGTGGATGGTTCGTTTGGCTTTGGCGGCGAAGAAAGCGCCGGCGCTTCCTTCCTGCGTAAGGACGGCACGGTTTGGACAACCGATAAGGACGGCATGATTCTTTGCCTGCTGGCCGCGGAAATTACGGCGAAAACCGGCCGGGACCCCGGTGAATATTATCGGGGTTTGACCGACAGGTTTGGTGAACCTGTATATGCCCGCGTTGATGCTCCGGCCAACACCGCCCAAAAGGCAGTACTAGCCAAGCTGTCACCGGAGCAGGTGAAAGCCGATCAATTGGCCGGCGAGGCCATCACGGCCAAGCTGACCAAAGCCCCCAGTAATCAGGCGGCGATCGGCGGACTTAAGGTCTGTACGGAAAACGGCTGGTTTGCGGCCCGTCCTTCCGGTACGGAAGATGTCTATAAGATTTATGCCGAAAGCTTCAAAGGAAAAGACCACCTGCGGGAAATTCAGGACGAAGCCCGGCAGATTGTGGCCGATACCTTTGCGGCGGCCGGTGTATGATAAAAAACACGGAATATTGAAGGAGGTGAACCTATTCTCCTCGCTGTCGTGAAGGATGAAGTAAAAATAAAGAGAAATGCCGGTGACAGAATTATTTCATCTGACAGAAGAGAGATAGGGAGTTGTTGGACCCTGCGTCTATATTGTTAAATTTGTTTTTAGTTGTGCTGCTTGTTTTGCTGAATGGTTTTTTTGTTGCCGCGGAATTTGCCATGGTCAAGGTGCGGAGCACTCGTATTGAGACGCTGCTGCAGGCGGGAAATACGCGCGCCAGGTTTGCCAAGAATTTGATTGAACATCTGGACGCCTATTTATCCGCTTGCCAGCTCGGAATTACTCTGGCTTCTCTGGGCCTTGGCTGGATTGGCGAGCCGGCCGTTGCCGGCTTGTTGGAACCGGTCATGCTGGGAGCCGGTTTTTCACTCCAGGTGGTTCATACCGTAGCGTTTACAATCGCCTTTTCCATTATTACAGCCCTCCATATTGTGCTTGGTGAGCTGGCGCCTAAATCGCTGGCCATCCAAAAGGCGGAAGCCGTCACGTTATGGACATCGGTTCCCCTGATTGGTTTCTACCGGGTGATGTATCCTTTTATTTGGGTGTTGAATACGGTAGCTAATCAAATTCTTAAATTGGCGGGCATGGAAATGGCCAGTGAGCACGAGGCCGCGCATACCGAGGAAGAAATCCGTATTCTTATGGAGGAAAGCCATAAGCAGGGTTATATAAACATGACGGAACTCACCTTTGTAGATAATATTTTTGAATTTGCCGAACGCAACGCCCGGGAAGTCATGATTCCGCGGACTGATATGATTTGCCTCTATGCCCAGGACACCTTTGAGGAAAACCTGGAAACAGCCCTGGAGGAAAAGCTTACCCGTTACCCGGTATGCGATCCCGATAAGGACACCATCGTCGGGTTTATTCATATAAAGGATTTGCTGGCCGCTGTCGCCAAGGAACAAAAACCGGCCATCCGGGAATTGGTCCGGGAGATTACGGCTATTCCTGAATTCATGCCGATTAGTGAACTCTTAAAACTGCTGCAGCGGACCCGGTCGCAGATTGCGCTGGTAGTTGATGAATATGGCGGCACAGCCGGCCTGGTCACCGTCGAGGATATCCTGGAAGAGATTGTCGGTGAAATTCAGGATGAATTTGATGAAGAACGATCAACGGTCGAACTGCGGGAAGACGGCAGTTATTCCGTAGACGGCAGGCTGCTGCTGGAAGAAGTCAACCATGTGCTGGACAGCAATCTGGAATCGGACGACGTGGATACCATTGGCGGCTGGGTGTATTCGCAGGTAGAAATGCCGCCGCAGGTGGGCCAGACCCTTGTAGCTGAGCCTTACCAATTTATGATTGAAGAAGTGGATCACGTACGGATTAACCGGATACTTATCCGGAAGCTAGAACAGCCGGACCTACCGGCTACAGACAAAGCGGTATAAAAACAGCCTGGTCCTTAACCGAGGATCAGGCTGTTTTTTATATTCCAGCAGGTTCTGTCAGACGGGAAGCATGGCCGCCATTGTCAGCGCTGTACTGTTTCCCGGAAACTTTCCCGGCCGGTAGACTAAAAAAGCATAAACGGCCTAATACTATAACCGGCGGCAGCTCTGCGGGCAGACTGTCTGGCCGGTAAGTCTGTTTGGAAGGAGGGGGAGTGTTGGCAGGAAGAGGTGCGAAGAATATTCATTTAAAAAAATTGTCGGAATCTTTGCCTGGTGCCGACCGCCCACGCTCCATACAAGCTTTGCAGAATCTGCGCCGGACGCTTGAGACGGCGAAGCGCACGGCTAACGAGCTGGAAAACATGCTGCTAATGTTTCGCCGGCATATAACCGGCAACCAGCGGCTTGCCCCGGATATCGGGGCGGTTGAACCATTGGTACGGTCTGTACTGGCCGATTGTTCCGATATTGTATTTCGCAACTTCAAAATAGGCAATACCCGTCAGGCACTGCTTGTTTTTGTGGAAGGTCTGATTGACAATGAACTTCTCAACGAGAATATAGTCAAACCGTTACTGTATTACCGGCAGCAAATTCCTTTGTCCGGCGAAAGGACGGAGGAGACTATCGGCAATTTTCTGGAACAGCAGGTCATTTCTTCGGCCCAGGTCGTCCAGGTATGCACACTGCAGGAAATTCTGACCGGAATTCTAAGCGGTGATGCCGCGCTCTTGATTGACGGCAGTGAGGCGGCCCTGGTCATCAGTATAAAGAAATGGGAGAAACGAAGCGTCAGTGAGCCTACGGTGGAGCCGGCGATCAGAGGGCCGCAGGAAGCCTTTATCGAAACATTGCGCACCAATACCAGTATGATCCGGCGGCGCTTGAAGACGCCCCGGTTAAAAATGAAAATGCTGCAGGTTGGCCGTTTATCCCAAACCAATGTGGTCATTACTTATTTGGAAGGAATTACCGATCCGGCACTTCTTGCCGAAGTGGAAAAAAGAATCAATTCCATTGATGTGGATGCCATATTGGAAAGTGGCAATATTGAGGAACTGATTGAAGATAATCCGTTTTCCATTTTTCCGCAGCTTTCCTATACCGAGCGGCCGGACAAGCTGGTCAGCTGCCTGCTGGAAGGGCAGGTGGGAATTATGGTGGATAACACGCCGTTTGCCTTGATTGCCCCGCAATCTTTTTTTCAGATGATACAGGCACCGGATGATTACTATGAACGGTTTATCGGGTCCAGCCTGATCCGGCTGATTCGGTATGCTTTCCTGTTTGTCGCCTTGCTGTTGCCGGCGTCGTATATTGCCGTATCGACCTTTCATCAGGGCATGATCCCGACGACGTTACTGTTTTCCATGGCCGCCTCGCGGGAAAATATTCCTTTTCCGGCTTTTGTGGAGGCCATGATTATGGAGATTTTCTTCGAAGGCCTGCGGGAGGCCGGCGTCCGGCTGCCCCGGCCGGTGGGGCAGACCGTAAGCATTGTCGGCGCCCTGGTTATCGGTCAGGCTGCCATTCAGGCCGGGATTGTCTCCGCGCCCATGGTTATCACCGTATCCATTACCGGGATTGCTTCTTTTACCGTGCCTCGCTTCAATCAGGCCATTGCCATCAGAGTATTGCGTTTTGTATTGATGATCCTGGCGGCCACGTTGGGGCTCTATGGCGTATTTATGGGATTTATGGCCATCTTGATTCATATGGCCAGCCTGCGTTCCTTTGGTGTTCCTTACTTGTCACCTGTTGCTCCGTTGGAACTGAGCAGCTTGAAAGATGTCTTTATCCGTGTGCCCTGGTGGGATATGCTTACCCGTCCCGGTTTTACCGGCAGCATGGATTCCCGGCGAATGAAGGCTGATTTGAGGCCTGCCGCACCGCCGGGCAGACAGAAGAAGAAACGGAAACAGAGGTGACAAGGTGAAGAAACTGGCTGTTTGTTTGCTGATTGTCATCAATACGCTATGGCTGACCGGCTGCTGGGACCGGATGGAGATTAATGATTTGGCCATTGTTACCGCTGTCGGTGTGGATAAGCTGGAAGACGGCCATATTTGCCTTACCCTGCTGATACCGGCTCCCAGGCTGTTTCCGTCCGCCGGCGGCGGTGGAGGAGGTGATGGCGGTGACAAGGCGCCGACTATTGTTATGTCGGAATACGGTAAAACCATTATGGATGCTTTCCGGCGTTTGCAGGAGAAATCCTCCCGAGAAATCATGTTTTCCCATGTCCGGTTTATTGTCCTCAGCGAACGGCTGGCCCGTTCCGGGGTTAATGAGGCTCTGGATTTTTTTTCCCGTTACCGCCAGTCCAACCTGCGGGCCCATGTCCTGGTTACCCAGGATGACATCGCTGAACTCATGGCCAGCGATCCCGGCATAGAAAGAACGGTGTCGGACTTGATTCATGAGGAAGGGGAAATGGGGATCAGCGTCCGGATTGATCTTAAGGATTTTATTGCCATGCTGACTGAGGAAGGCATTAACCCTGTGGCCGGCCGGATTGAGATGGTGCCGCTGGTTATGGAGCGTAAAAAGAAAGACGAAGAAAAAAACGAGGGAAACGGCCAAGAAAACGGTCAGAAAAAGAATCAAGAAAACGGCCAGGAAAACCCAAAAAAGCCGAAGAAAACGCTTGCCATTCGCGGGGCGGCCATTTTTCATAAGGATAAGCTGGTCGGCTGGATGAATGATGCCGAAGCCAGAGGCCTGGTTTGGCTGCGGGATGAGATGGAGCAAGGCGTTATTACCGTGGCAATTCCGGAAGAAAAGGGGGGCGGCAGAATTAGTGTCCGCTTAAAGGAGGCTAAGGTGAAATTTAAGCCGCAAATTGAGGCAGAAACGCTGCATATGAGTCTGACGATTATCACGCAGGCCGTCGTATATGAAAGTTCCTCAAAGATAGATCTAAGTGACCCGAAATCCGTCGTGTATATTGAAGACGCCGTAGGAGATAAGATACAAAAAAGGGTGGAACGGGCGCTTGTGATGCTCCAAAAGCAATTCCGCAGTGACACGGTCGGCTTCGGTACCGCACTGTACCGGCAATATCCCAAAGAGTGGCTTCATGCTTACAAAGATACCTGGGACGAGCTGTTTCCGGAGCTTGATATTCCGGTGGCGATTAACGTACGAATTCCGCGGGTCGGCTTTGTAACCAAATCGTTGACCAGGGAAGAATCGGAGTTTGTGAAATAAGAGGGAGTTATGGAACGAATATCAAACTATCAGTTATTTGTGCTTACCATGCTGTTTCAGATTGGTACAACTATTATTTTCGGGTTTTCCTCGGCGGCGGGAAGGGATGCCTGGCTGGCTGCCAGTATTTCTACCGGGCTTGGCGCCATGACCATCGGGCTGTATCTGGCGCTTATGAAGCTGCATCCCGGCTTGACTCTGGTCGAGTGGTATCCCCGGCAATTTGGCCGCTGGCTGGGGACGCCCATTGCCTGGATGTACCCGCTTCTTTTGATTTATGACGCCGGCCGTGGCTTAGGCGATGTCCGGGACCTGATACCCACGACCATATTGCCGTTGACACCCCAATGGGTGGTGCTGGGGATTTTTATGATCATGGTGGCCTATGCTTTATTTTGCGGGATTGAAACATTGGCCCGGTTGGGTGAGCTCTGGCTCCCGGTGCTCATCCTGCTGTTTATCGTGGAATTGGTGTTGATTGCCGGTTCGGACATTGTCCAGATAGAGCGGTTACTGCCGGTGGCCGGCAAAGGCTGGGACAGAATTATGGCAGCCGCCTGGCCGCTCGGGGTGACCCAGTCCTTTGGCGAAACCATAGATTTTGCCATGATCTGGCCTCTGGTAAAAAGACAGGATAAGATTGTGCGAACTACGCTGTTGGCCACGGTGGTGACCGGTTCATTTATTGCACTGCTTGATGCGGTGGCAGTCTCGGTATTAAGTGAGGCTACTTTTTCCCGCAGTATTTATCCGCTGTATGTGCTGATTCAACAGATCAATGTGGCGGATTTTATTCAAAACCTGGATGCGCTGGGGGTTATGTATTTTTTGACGACCACATTTTTTAAAATTTCCATTCATATCTTTGCTGCGATCTATGCCATGCAAAAGCTTACCGGGGTACAGAACAGCCGGATTTTTATTCTTCCGGCGACCGCTGTGGTGCTATACCTGGGTCTGAAGATGGCGGCCAGTGTGTTGGATCATATTGAAACGGGTCTAAAGATATTGCCCTACAACTTATGGGTGCCGCTGTTTCTGGTGCTGCCGGCGATCCTGTTCGTGGTAGCTTGGGTTAGAAAGCTCCTGGAACCAGAAAATACGGAAAGTCGGGCTTCCGGAAAATAATGAATGGAGGCGGGTCAAATGGAAAAATACTTATATCCCTGGCAGTCTCATGCCATGCTGGATTATCCATGGCTGATGCCTCTGTTCCTTTTTGCCCTGGCAGTGATTTTTTCTGTTGCTGTCTGGATAAGGGGAAAAAAGTAAAAAAGAGAACAGGACAAAAGCCGTTGTCACTTTGGACAGCGGCCTTTGTCCTGTTTTATAAACAGTAAGCGGTTATTCGCAGATGACAACCTCAATACCGGCTTGCCGGTATTTTTCAATACAGCTCTGTGGAGCCTTGGCATCGGTAATGATGACGTCGACCTGGTTGGAGCGGGCAAAGCTGGCGCTTGAGTTCCGGTCGATTTTCAGGTAATCGAGAAGCGCAACCACCTTTTTGGCTTTGGAAATCATCAGCTTTTTCAATTCGCACTCATGTAAATTGAAGTCGGTCAGGCCTTCCTCCAGCGTAAAACCCTGGGCAGATACAAAAATGACATCGGCGTTGATCTGGTTAATCAGATTTTTGGCCAGCAGCCCTTCTAAGGAACCTGATTTGGGACGGACAATGCCGCCGGTCAGAATCAGGTTGATGTTGGGATTGTCTTTTAATTCAAGAGCGGTGTAGATTCCATTGGTGACCACCATCAGTCGTTCAAAGTCGTGCAGATGCTTGGCCAGCGTCAGACAGGTCGAACTGGCGTCGATGATGATGCAGTTGCCGTTGCGGATAAAATCCAGCGCCTTGCGGCAAATGATGTCTTTTTCATGTTTGTTGATCAATTGCCGTTTGGAAAAGCTGAAGTTCTGCTGAATGCTTTGGGGGATGACGGCGCCGCCGTGAGAACGTTCCACCAGTCCGTCCTCCTCGAGCTTGCGCAAATCGTTGCGGATGGTGCAGGCCGAAACGCCGAGCAATTCTTCCAACTCGTTGGTAGTGATTTTTTTTTGTTTATATAAAACTTCCAAAATTTTTGTTCTCCGCTCCAAAGGAAGCATACCTATCCCCGCTTTCTAGATATTTAACATATAGAATGAAAAATAACTCTAGGTTAAATTGTAACAAAAAAATGATAATATGAAAATAATGTTTTCAATAATCCTTAAAACATTATAAAAAAATTATTGAATAATAACAAAATATAAAAATAATGCGAATAAAAAAGAAAAGAAACGATAATAAACGATAAAATAACTAAAATAAATAATATTAAACCATAAGTCATTTTTACAAAAAAATAACTAAGTGTTACTATATAGTCAAGGAAAACAAATGAAACGGAATAAAACGGATGGAGGGTTTTTTTAGAACCGCTATCCCGGCCGTTTTAGCTTGTTTGGGAAAATATAGCAGAGTGAGGTAATATGGCGTATGAAATTATTTATTGACACCGCTAATGTGGACGAGATTCGCAAGGCCAGTGAAATGGGCGTGATTTGTGGTGTAACGACCAATCCGTCTCTGATTGCCAAAGAAGGCAAAGTTTTTGAAGAGGTTATTAAAGAGATCGTTACGCTGGTAGACGGCCCGATCAGTGCCGAGGTTATCGGACTGGGAGCGGACCAAATGGTAAAAGAAGCGAAAGAACTGGTTAAAATCCACAAAAACATCGTCATTAAAATTCCTATGACAGCAGAAGGCTTGAAGGCTGTAAAAATTCTCTCGGCCAATAACATCAAAACCAATGTCACTTTGATTTTTTCAGCGGCTCAGGCTTTGCTGGCGGCACGGGCCGGCGCGACCTATGTCAGTCCCTTCCTTGGCCGTTTGGACGATATCGGTGACGAAGGCATGCGCCTGATTGACGAAATTGCCGAAATCTTTGCTATTCACGACATCCCTACCGAAATCATTTCCGCCAGTGTCAGAACGCAGATTCATGTGATTCAGGCCGCCAGAAGGGGTGCTCATATCGCGACAGTGCCGTATAAAGTTATTGCCGAAATGATTAAGCATCCGCTGACCACCGCCGGTATCGAAAAATTCCTGAAAGACTGGGAAAGCGTGCCGAAATAGAACGGCGGTGAACCGGAATTGCCGGTCCGGCAAAGCGTTATAACGTTCCCGCGGCTCTCCAATAAGATGTTAAGGTGTAACCGGAAAATTCTCTGGTTGTTTCAATAAGTTTTCGCAAATCCTAACAAAAATATTAATATGAGGTGAATGAACCATGAAAATTGCAATTGGCAGTGATAATGCAGCGTTTGAGTTGAAAAAAATTCTGATTAAACACATGACGGAACTGGGTCATGAAGTAAAAGACTTTGGTATTGATTCTCCCGAGGATGCTACCAACTATCCGGAAATCGGTGAACGGGTGGCTCTGGCGGTAAAGGAGCAAGGCTTTGAAAGAGGCGTTCTGGTTTGCGGCACCGGCATCGGCATGTGCATCGTAGGCAATAAAATCCCTGGCGTTTGCGCTGCTTTGTGTCATGATACCTTCTCGGCCGAAAGAGCCATCAAGAGCAACAACGCCCAGATTATTACCATGGGCGCCCGTGTTATCGGTCCCGAACTGGCTAAGAAAATCGTTACCACCTGGTTGGAATCGGTATTCACCCCTGGTCCTTCTTCACCGAAAATCCAGATGGTTGCCGACCTGGACAGCAAATACAAAAAATAAGCACAGGCGAGTATGTTGCGTCGCTTAACGCAGACGCAAGGAGCTACGGCTGCCTGTCGCAGATAGCAAGAGCCCTTTCGCTTTACCGGCGAGAGGGTTTTTGCTTTTTTCGGTGCCGGTACGACGGTTGACAAGGAAAATAGGATGGTATATAAATGTAGTATCAGGAATATTATAGGAAATTGAGGACGCGGCCGCCGGCCGCAGACGCGGAAGGAGGCTTGCCATGAAGTATTTATTGTCGGAACTTACGCCAGGTGCAACAGCCGTAGCTGTTTATGATGTTCATTCCTGGGGTGTTCCTTCCTATGCCAACGTGTATGTCTTAACGCAGGGGAATCAGGCGATATTGATTGATGCCGGGGCGCGAGTCTATGAAGGTATTCTTAAGGCGGCCCTGCAGGACATCGGATTTACGACGGAGCAGGTGCGGACCGTATATCTGACTCATGGCCACTGGGACCATGTGGAAGGTGCAGCCGCCTTCCCTCAGGCCGCCAAGTACATTCACCGGGAGGATTTAGTGCTGGTGCCTGAGACGCTGGCACCACAATTTTCTCTCTTTGCGGACGGAGACGGTGGTTCGGAGACCCAGTTTGGTGGCAGAGACGCTCTGGCGGTTATTCATGTCAATACCCACAGCCCCGGTTCGGTGGCGCTTTATGATGCGGCCACCCGTATTATGTTTGCGGGAGACTTCTTTTGCTTTTTTGGCGAAGAGTTGCCGGAGGGCAAACTGGTGTCGGCCAGCGAGGTAGTCCGGGCGGGCTGCTGTCAGTATGTGGCCGGTCAGGCGGCACAGGGCGGCTGGGAGTTTGAACGGTTTATGGCGGGGCTGGAGAAATTGCTGCCCTATGAGCCGGAATTTTTCTGTACCGGTCACGGAGTGGTATTACAGGGAGATATTCAGCGGTTTTTGACCAGTTTATATGAAAGCGGCAAAAGGAATGCCCGTAAGAAATAAGTGACAGGAGGAAATATGATGAGTTTTGTATTTGCCCATAATAATTTCAATGTGCTCAATTTGGAGAAAAGCCTGGCTTTTTATAAGCAGGCGCTGGGCCTGGAGGAAACGCGCCGGATGGAAAAACCGGATTTTACGCTCGTTTTCCTGGGCGACGGACGTACGCCCCATAAGCTGGAGCTTACCTGGATCAAGGACCGGAAAGAATCGTATCAATTGGGAGATAATGAATTTCATCTGGCCTTTACGGCTGACGACTTTGAGCAGGCTTATGAACTCCACAAGAATATGGGCTGTATCTGCTATGAGAATAAGGCGATGGGAATTTACTTTATCGCCGACCCGGACGGGTATTGGCTGGAAATTTTGCCGAAACGGTAAGATAAGGGAAAATAAAGGAAGCAAACGGTGCGTGAAGCAGCCCGTTTGCTTTTTTTTGCCGAATATCCAGGCAGGAATGGGACTTTGGTCCTATTTGTAGTTTGACGAATTTCCCGGAACCCTTCATAATTATAATTATGGTAACAATCAGGGGGCAAAGCTTTCTGTTTGGGATTAATACATAATTGGGGTGGTAGGAATGAAGAGCTTTGGCAATAGTCTGGGCAGTAAATTTTATTCCATTGTGGCATTGTTGATCGCTTTCTTAGCCGTTGTCGGCATAGCCGGTTATTATTTTAACCTGCAGGCTGCCAGAAATCTGCGTACAACCTATGAAGAGGACCTGCTGCCCAATGAATATTTGAACCGGTCGGCTACCAATATCAGAGCGCTGCAGGGGGAATTGCTGGAGCTGATGATCACCGACAATAAGGAACGGGAGAAAGAGCTCGTTCAGGATATGGCTGCCCGTACGGCCGAAAATGGGAATCTGCTGGGGCGATATGAAAAATTGCCGCTATCGGCGTATGAGCGGGAGCAATATGCCATTTTCCAGGATGAATTGGCCGCCTGGCGGACTCATCGGCCTAAGGTGATCGAATTGGCCACCGGTGGGCAGAAGCAGGCTGCCTATGCCTATTATGTTCAGAATCTGGCGGTCCATGCCGGGAATCTGAACAAGCTGCTGGATGACCTGACCACCTTTAACTCCCGGCAGGCCGAGGAAAACAAGCAGAATAATGATAGAGCTGCATCGTTGACTGGTATGCTGCTGCTGTCGCTGACGGTGCTGGCTATGCTCATCGGCGGCTTTTTCAGCCGGCGGCTGGTGCGTTCGCTGAGCAAGCGGATCGGCCAAGCGGTACAGACCATCGAGGAGATCGCGCAGGGACATATCCGCCGCCAGGAAACCGCTCATTTCAGCCGGGATGAAATCGGGCAAATGGACCAGGGATTGCAGACAATGGGGAACAATCTGCGTGTTTTATTGGAAAAGGTGAGCACTCTAGCCGGTCAAGTAGACAGTTCGGCCGGCCAGTTGACTGATACGGCCGAACAGTCGGCTCAGGCCGCCGGGCAGGTGGCCGCATCGATCACCGGCGCCGCCCAGGGGGCTGACCGGCAGGCCGCTATGGCGGACGACGTCATGAATCGGCTGGAGGAGCTTTCCCAGGGGGTCACGCAGGTGGCAGCCAATACCGGCCGGATTACTCAGGTGTCGGAGGAATCGGCCCAGGCGGCCCGTGAAGGGCTGCAGTCGGTGGATGCGGCTGTCCGGCAGATGGAAAGCATTGAGCATACGGTCAGTGAATCGGTGACGACGGTCGGGCAGTTGGAAAGCCGTTCCCAGGAAATAGGACAAATTGTCGAATTGATCGCCAGCATTGCCGCCCAGACTAATTTGCTGGCGTTAAATGCCGCTATTGAGGCGGCGCGGGCCGGTGAGCAGGGGCGGGGTTTTGCGGTGGTTGCCGAAGAGGTCCGTCATCTGGCCGAACAATCCCAGGAAGCGGCTCAGCAAATCAGCGACCTGATCCGGAATGTTCAGCAGGACACTGGCCGGGCGGTCTCTTCCATGGGACGGGGGGCTGCCGAGGTGAAAAAAGGCGCCGGGCTGGTACAGCAGGCTGGTCAGGCGTTTGCCGACATTGTTTCCCGGATCGGCCACAGCGTGACGTTGATGAAAGAAGAGGCGGCCGTAACCGAACAGATGGCGGCCAATAGCGGCCAGATTCTGGAAGTGGTGCGGGACATGGCCGGTATCAATCACGATATGTCGGCCCAGGCCCAAACGATTTCGGCGGTGACCGAGGAGCAGTCGGCAGCGGCTGAAGAAATCGCCGCGGCGAGTCAAAGTCTGGCCACGCTGGCCAATGAGCTGAAAACAGCGACAAGCCAGTTTACACTGCATGATTAGCGCCCTGTCAGTTTTGAGCTGTCGACTGGCGCACTGCCTTTCTTCACGGTCAGTGAAGCTGCCGTCAACAGAGGGATAAAGATAAAAGGGGCCTGTTGCCACTGTGGATGGCGACAGGCCCCTTGTTGATTCAAGGGAAAGAATTTACTTGACCACACCGTATCTGGTGAGCATAAAGGCAATAAAGTCCTGGAGCGTGTGCCTGGCTTCCGCCGGCAGGGCCGCAAGCTGTTCCGGCCGGATTAAGACTGAATCAAGGCGATAAGGGACGGCGGCTTCGGCAATCTTCGACTGACCGGTACCGGGCTGACTAAAAAGACTGTCGGCAGCGGACAGCGGAAGCTTGTAAAAGTGCAGCAGCGAGCGGAGTACTTTCACAGTTATATTGGTGCGCGCCCCGCTCTCGATCATGCTTAAATAAGAAGCGGACAGGCGGATGGCGTAGGTTTTTTCAATTTGTTTGGCAGCCTCTTCCTGGCTTAGCAGCTTCTTTTCCCGGGCCTCTTTTATAATTTCACCAAATTGCATAGTATCATATCACCCAATAACAGAACTTATACATTATAGGGGAACAAGCCTGTTAACCAATAGTAAAATTAAGTTAACTGTCAGTTATTGCTATTATGCCTGTTTCTTGTTAAAATAAAAGAAAATACCGTGATGAGGGTATTTTCTTTTAAAATGGAGGGATTGGTCGTTATGCTGAGCATTAAGGAACAAATGCTTGCTACTATGCAGAATATCCGGCAGGCAGAAGCCGCCATGCACCAATTGTATAACATTGGCGGTGACAAGAAGGTCCGCGAGGGATTTACGTCTGAAGAATGGAATGTGTTTGTCGATTGTTTACAGGAAGTACTCCAACTGGAATATTCGTTGGTAAAACTGAAAAACAGAGTATCGGAGCACTACCGGATAGAATACAAAAAGAGGCAGGACTGGTGATAAAAATTCACCGGCCTGTCTCTTTTGGCACATTGCTTGTCAAGTTATTTTATAAGTCCCACATAGACATCCACATCAATATTGTCAATTGAAAATTTAACCATAATGACATTGGGCACCGATAGCATGACATGACCGCCTTCACCAATCATCATGGTCGGCGGTGAAATGTCCAGGCCGCCGATGCCTGCCTCGGCAAAGTTAGTACAGGAGTTGGCGCAAACCATATTGCCCATTTCCGAAATGGCGCTTTGGGCTAGCGGGTCCAGTTCGGCCACCGGCATGCCCATCATCATCTTGGAAGCAAATTGTTTAGCGGCTTCCAGCGTCATACCGATTAACACGGTGCCTTTCAACGGGCCGACGATGCTGATGGTTAGCAGCAGTCCCGGATTGGTAAGGGTGGAGCCGATAAGGGAAAGTCCTTTTTTCTCGATGTTTTGCTGAAAGCCAATTTGCGGCAGAATGTTGGCAAAGGCCTGCAAAACCGGATTAATGAGCTTTACATCCATAAGACCGATCCTTTCTTAAAGCCAACACTCAGATAGATGCGGCCAAAGTCGGTATCAATATAGCAACCGGTCAGTTTTACCGTGGGGCTGACAATTTCGGTTGGCTTGCCGTGGAATACACTGGGCGGCGCTACCCGAAGACCCAGGGCTTTTTCCTTTTTATTGAGCATTGAGCAGGCGATACCTGCTACGACATTGGCGAACTCGGCCGCCATGGCCACTACTTCGTCGCGGTTTTTGACTTCACGTCGCAGAATTTTCTCCGCCATTTTTTCGGCCACATCCACTGGCATATCCATCACTGTAGTGCCGGAATAGCGGCCGATAATGCCGATAACAACCGTGATTCCCTGTGAAATATAAGTTTCGTTGGGAATGTCTTCCGTATAGGATGCCGTGGTTTTCGTCATGCGGGTGACGCTTTGCGACAGAGCTTCTTTAAAGGTATCCAATCCTGTAGTCTGTAAGGTGTTAAACAAGCTGTCAGGGGCCATAACATTGGAAATAACCCGGTTCAGGTTTTCGCTGTCAATTGGCTTTTGCAGATAGCCGACCACGCCGGCCCGGCGGGCTTCGGCTTCGGTTTCCTCATCCTTCATGGAACTGACCAGAATGATTTTGGCTTTGGGATCATGCAGGCGTAAGGCTTTGCTGCATTCAAAGCCGTCGGCGCCAGGCATGGCAATATCCATGGTGACAATATCCGGCTTGCACTCTGTGTAGACTTCAAGCAGGGAGTCGAAGCCGTCCGCTTCGCCGACGATCTCATAGCCCTCTTCCTGCAGTGCATCGGCCAGCAGTGTGCGGGAGAAGGGGGAATCGTCTACAATCATGATTCGTATTGCGCTCATTATACAGCCTCCGTCTAGTTGGTTTGGATAAAGCTTGCGGGATAAAATAGTTGAATCTAGAATAAAACATAATATTCTTCATCGTCCCGCAAAATCCTGTTCCAACTATGACAGTCTCTGGCGGTTTTGCAATTAATTTCCCGAATTTTGTCTTGATTTGGCTGGTGATCTATAACCCTTGATTGATCCTGTAGGCGTAGCGTTTACAGACCGCTAGGCTGACAAGGAGAGAAGGAACAAAAAAACTGCCGTTGCCGGCAGTTTTTTTCATTGAGTAATTTTAGAAGGTATAGTTGGCGCCAAAGCCTACTCCGTCGAGAGTGGAGGCATGGTCTTCCTTATAGGATTTGTAGCCCAGGGTCAAAGAGGTTTGCTTATCAAGCTTATAGTTGACGCCTGTCTGCCATTCGGTGGCAATGCTGCTGTTGGTTACCGATACGTAGCCGTCCAGCTTGGGAGCCAGGGCCATGTTGGCGCCGACACCGTAGAACATTTTGTCCGGACCGTCTTCATAGCTGCGGTTGCCGGCAATCAGGCGGACGTTGGGGTCCAGCTTATACTGGGCGTACACGTCGGTGGCTTTTACGCCATTGTACGGAAAGGCGCTGTTGTTTTCAATGCCTAAGATGAACTTTTGCGATACGGCGCTTTCCAGATAGAAGCTGTCGTCTTTGACGTCATGAGTGTTGGAGCTTAGGTTGTAATGGGTATACCCTACGGTGGTCTGACCTTCTTGTATATCGGAAATCGGCGCCGCCATGGCCGTGCCGGCTACCAGCATGGTTCCGGCAAGCACGGTTAAAATTTTCTTTTTCATAGTAAACTCCTCCTTAATCTTGGAAATTACTGATGGAATGAGCCTGTTGTCCTGGCGGAAAAAATCTGTCAGGATGCGCAGAGCCAATCAAATCAGTGGTTCCTTTAGCTATTGCCGGCAAAGCCGGCAATCTATGGAAACGGCGGGACGGTGTCCCTGCTTAGCTTAGCGGAAAAGCCGTCCGCCGGTTGATGTATTTAGAATATCATGGAAATATGACAAAACTATGACAAAACTATGACAAGTGACAGCCCGTATTTTGTTCACTAAAAATAGGATAAGGTTGCAAAGATTTTCCGCCCTGCCAGGCAGCGCATGAAGCGAAGGGAAGCGGATATACTAGTGCTGGGCCAGCTTTGAAACGGAAATAGGATGGCTAGGCAAAATTTTGCCAGCCAAGACGCAGGGGCGGCAACGCCGGAGGGCAACATTTTGACCGTCAGCAATTGCTGCTATCAAGGGTGGTCCAGCACTAGCAATGAGGTGGAAACATGAGAAACAACCAAGCATTTTACACAGCCCTTCTGGCCGTAGTTATTGTCACGGCAGCCACCGCTTTTTTCTTGCGGCCGCCGGCTGCCAAGCCGCTGGAACAGCAGCCTTCGGCGCCGACGGAGCATGAATTTGCCCCGCTGCAGCGGGACCCGCTGACGGTGACCCTGGTGCCGGGGGCAGCCCATTTTAATGTACAAAAATATCAGCGCGAGCCGGTTGTGCGGGTTTGGATGGCCGATAAGCAAACGATTGAAACCATGCCGCTGGAAACCTATCTGGAGGGTGTGATCGCCAAAGAGATGGAACCTAGCTGGCCGTTGGAGGCCCTGATGGCCCAGGCGATTACCTCCCGCACATTGACAGTCAACGCAATAGAGGCCGGGACCATCAAAAAACTGCACAACGCCGATGTCAGTACGGCGAAGGAAGAACTGCAAGCATACTCCCGGGAGCGGGTGAATGATACCGTGCGGGAAGCGGTGCGCCTGACTCGCGGCCAGGTGCTGATGTATGGCGACAGTCTGGTATACGCCATCTACAGTGCCTGCAACGGACAGATTGCCGCAACTAAGGAGGAAAGCTTCCCGCTGGAAATTCCGGTGCCGACGCCTTACTTTCAACCTGTCCGGGACAATTGCTTCTGGAACGCACCGCCTGAACAGCAGGTATGGACGGTGAAAATCCCGGCTGTCGAGGTAGCCAGGATTTTGGGCTATCAGGGCAATCCGGCGGATATTAAAATATTGGAACGGGGTCCCTCCGGCCGTATCCTATATATCGGGGCCGGCAATGTTAAAATGTACGGAGCGGATTTTCGCAAACAAGTCGGGTATGACCGTCTGAAATCGACGTTAATTACGGACATGACGTATGACGGGAAGAATTTTGTGTTTCAGGGGAACGGTTGGGGTAACGGCGTTGGTCTGTGCCAGTGGGGGGCCTATACCTATGTCCAGCAGGGCTGGAAGGCCGCCGATATTCTTAAATATTATTACGTAGGCGCCCATATTGAGACCTTGTGGCATTAGTGCCGTAGAACCCTTGACGGACGGAAGGCCGCTACCTGGCGGACCGGAATTCCGTTATTTTTTTTATAACAAAATTGGCAATTGCCATGGATTACGCTATAATAGATTCATGTGTAAGCCGATGTAGGTTTGGTTCGGAAAATGCGGAGATTTGCAAAAAGAGGTAACTTATGGCAGAACGGACAAAACAGGTAGTCATAACCGTCACAGGGTTGCAACGGGATGCCCAGGGGGAGGAAAACCGCATCGAACTTGTCAGCACCGGGGAGTATGTGCGAAAAAACGGTGTTGGTTATATCAAGTACCGGGAGACGGAGCTTTCCGGCCTGGAAGGAACGACTACGGTGATCAAGGTACGGGCCGACGAGGTGACATTGCTTCGTATGGGCAAGGTGGAGCAAAAACAGGTGTTTCGTCCGGGGCAAAAGACGCAGAGCCTTTACACCACGCCGTTCGGCAATCTCGACATGGCGGTCGTCACCGGCGTTCTACATATTTCGGAAACTGCCGGCGCCGGGGAGTTGCCGGCGATTTACATTGAATATGAACTGGAAATAGCAGGGGATTGGCAAAGCGCCAATACTTTGTCGATTACCTTACGGGAGGATTAGGTTTACATGGATATGAAAATTGTACTGCAGGAGGCCATCAGGGAGGCTATTCACCAGGCCGTAAGCGAAGGCCTGTTTACCCTTGCTATGGAGGATTTGCCAGCCGTTGTGCTGACAGTGCCGCCACAGAAGGAGTTTGGCGATTATGCGACCAATTTTGCGATGCAGGCAGCCCGGGTGGCTAAAGCCAATCCGCGGAAAATTGCGGAGGCCATTGTGGCCCATTTACGGGGGACCTGGCTGGAACGGGCGGAGATTGCCGGGCCGGGCTTTATTAATTTTTATCTGAAAGCCGACTGGCTTTATGAGCTGCTGCAGGATATTTTACGGCAGGGCAGTGCCTACGGTAATACAACAGCCGGTCAGGGCCAAAAAGTCCAGGTGGAATTCGTCAGTGCCAATCCGACCGGTCCGCTCCATGTGGGCCATGGCCGGGGGGCGGCTGTCGGCAGTACGCTGGTCAACCTGCTGCGGGCCGCCGGTTATGAGGTGCAAAGCGAGTTTTATATTAACGATGCCGGTAATCAGATTGACAATTTGGCCGCTTCGGTCAATGCCCGCTATCTGGAACTGCTGGGGCAAACGGTGGCCTTCCCCGAGGACGGCTATCACGGCCATGATATCATCGACACAGCACAGCGGATTATTAATCACGAGGGTGACCGCTACCTGAATATGACTGAAGCGGAACGGCTGACTGTATTTAAGGAACTGGTCCTATCGGAAAAACTGGCAGCCTTGAAAGAAGACCTGGCTGCGTTTAATGTTACCTTTGATGTCTGGTTCAGTGAACGGACGCTGCATGAAGCCCGGTCCATTGACGAAGTATGCCGCATTTTTAAAGAAAAGGGGCATATGTATGAACAGGACGGTGCGCTTTGGCTGCGTTCTACGGCGGGTGGCGACGACAAGGACCGGGTGGTTATCCGGGACAACGGCGTGCCTACCTATCTGGCGGCTGATATCGCCTATCACCGTAACAAGCTGGAGCGGGGCTTTGACAAGCTCATCAATATCTGGGGCGCCGACCATCACGGCTACATACCGCGGGTGCGGGCCGCTATCGCGGCCTTGGGTTATGATCCGGACTGTCTGGAAGTGCTTATCCTTCAGATGGTCAGTTTGTATCAAAATGGCGAGTTGGTCAAGATGTCCAAGCGTACCGGTCAGGGGGTTACGTTGACTGAATTGATGGAAGAAGTCGGCCGGGATGCGGCGCGGTTTTTCTTCATTATGCGTTCCATCGACAGCCAGCTCGATTTTGACCTCGATTTGGCCAAATCCCGTTCCAATGAAAATCCCGTCTACTATATTCAATATGCTCATGCCCGGATTTGCAGCATTTTCCGTCAGGTTCAGGAGGCCGGCATTTCCATCGGCGATGTGACGGCCTGCCGGTTGGAACGGCTGGAGGAAGCCGCCGAAATTGATCTGATTAAGAAGCTGGGCGATTATCCGGAGGAAATTTCCAATGCCGCTAAGGAGCGGGCTGTTCACCGGGTTGCCCGCTATGTCCATGAACTGGCCGGACTGTTTCATACCTTTTATAATCAGTGCCGCATCATCGGGGTGGACCAGGAGCTGCAGCGCTCACGTATCGCGCTGGTTACGGCGGTGCAGCATACGCTTCGCCATGGGTTGGCTATTTTAGGCGTAGACGCTCCGGAAAAAATGTAAAAAAAGAGGAATTTACTGTTTTTTGGTGAATTATAGCACGAAAAAAGAGGTGGAAAGGGTACTGCTACTTATCTCAGTTTCAATGGGATAATAGTATAGGAGACCAGCTTGAACCTTTTGAAACATCATGAGATTTAGGCCGGAGGGAATAACTATGACGAATCGCAATTCCGATATTGATATTGTATATGAAATTCTTCAACAGCAGCATCAGCCCATGTATTTTAAGGAGCTTATTACCAAATCACTGGAGGCGAAGGCGGGCGTGAACAAAGCATCGGCCCATGCCATCGCCGAGGTCCATACGCAAATTAACATGGATAGCCGGTTTGTCCATATGGGAAAAGGTATGTGGGGGCTGGCTGAATGGTCGCCGCGGGCGGTTTCCCGTGCGGCTGTGGCGGAGGAAGCCGAGACGGCGCCGGCGGTAAATAACCGGCGGGCCAAGCTATTTGAAGGGATTCAGCAGGAATATGCCGAACAATCTATCGAAAGCGACAAGGAATGACTTGACACTGCTCACCAGGCAAGTATAAAATTATCAGCGTGATTAAAATCAGCTTTGGCGAAATGGATAAGAAATAGGTACTTTAATGACAGCATTGCGTGTTTTTTAACACGCTCTTATTCATGTTAAAAGCTAGGCATCGAGGGTATACTGAATATTGCAAGAGGCATTGCTAGGAGGAAATTGTATGACGAAGTACATTTTTGTTACCGGGGGGGTTGTATCTTCACTTGGTAAAGGGATTACCGCTGCGTCGCTGGGGAGGCTGCTCAAAAGCCGCGGCCTGAAAGTGACCATCCAAAAGTTTGACCCTTACATAAACATTGACCCCGGTACCATGAGTCCTTATCAGCATGGCGAGGTGTTCGTAACGGAAGACGGCGCCGAAACCGATTTGGACCTGGGACACTATGAGCGGTTTATCGATATAAACTTAAGCAAAAGCTCCAATGTGACCGCCGGCAAGATCTACTGGTCGGTTATCAACAAGGAACGAAAAGGGGATTATCTGGGCAGTACGGTTCAGGTTATTCCTCATATAACCAATGAAATTAAAGAACGGATTTACCGGGTTGGCAAGGAAGACAATGCCGATGTGGTGATTACCGAAATCGGCGGCACCGTCGGCGATATTGAGAGCCTGCCGTTCCTGGAAGCCATCCGCCAGGTGAAAAAAGAAGTGGGCCGTCACGGCGCACTGTATATTCATGTGACGCTGGTGCCTTACATCATGGCGGCCGGTGAACTGAAAACCAAGCCGACCCAGCACAGCGTAAAGGAACTGCGCAGCATCGGAATTCAGCCGGATATTATTGTTTGCCGCAGTGACCATGAGATTTCACCGGAAATGCGGGAAAAACTGGCGCTCTTCTGTGATATCGATCTAGAGGCGGTTATCCAGAATAAAAATGCCGCTACCATTTATCAGGTGCCTCTAATGATGCAGGAAGAAGGTCTTGACCGGATTGCCCTGGAAAAATTGGACATTCAGGCCAATGAGGCCGATATGGCTGACTGGTCCAAGATGGTTAATAAGATCCTGCATCCTGCCAATGCGGTGACGATTGCCATTGTCGGCAAATATGTGGCCCTGCGGGATGCCTACATGAGCGTCTCCGAATCGCTCCGCCATGCCGGGATTGCCAATGATACCGAGATCAATATCAAATGGGTAAATGCCGAGGAGATCGAGAAGGATCATGTAGATCTGAAGGCGGTATTTGCCGATGTGGACGGCATTCTGGTGCCGGGCGGCTTTGGTGATCGCGGGGTGGAAGGAAAAATTCAGGCCATTCAGTATGCCCGTGAGAATAAAGTACCTTATTTCGGACTGTGTCTTGGCATGCAATGTGCCGTGATTGAGTTTGCCCGCCATGTCTGTGGACTGGAAGGCGCTCACAGCCGCGAAATGAATCCCGATACGCCTCATCCGGTCATTGACTTGATGGCCGATCAGATCGATATACAGGAAAAGGGCGGCACCATGCGGCTGGGCGTGTATCCCTGTAAGGTTATGGAGGGGACGCTGACGCAGCAGGCCTATCAGGATGAAATTGTCTATGAGCGCCATCGCCATAGGCTGGAATTTAATAATGCCTATCGGGAAACACTGACCAGTGCGGGCATGATTATTGGCGGAACGCTGCCGAACGGCAGACTGGTGGAAATCGTCGAAATCAAAGATCATCCCTGGTTCGTCGGGACCCAGTTCCATCCGGAATTTAAATCCCGTCCGACCAATCCGCACCCGCTGTTCAGGGATTTTGTCAAGGCGGCGCTGCAGAATAAATAATGAATAGAAACTGTCGGAGTACCGGCAGTTTCTTTTGTATACATACCAGGGCGTGTTTGCAAGCTAGCTGAAACGCTCTCTGGCGGCGCTTTTTGTGCCATACTTTACTAAAGTTTTTTGAAATAGGGGCCACTATTCCTGCAAAACTTCAGTTCGTCTGGCACAAAAATCACTCGTTATGAATCATTCCATTAGTTTGCAAACACGCCCTAGTCAAAAGGAGGTAGACCATGTATAAAAAGACGGTAGTTCTTGTGATTGTAGGCATTGTAGCCGTATCGCTGCTGGCCGCTGCGTTTGTATTCCCCAGGCTTACCAAATCGGCGGGACAGGAAAAACCTAAAATTGCTGTTATTTATGTAGATGGTGTCATTATGGGAGGCCGCGGTCAGGCGTCGCTGCTTTCCGATTATGGCGGTACCGACAATCTGATCAAGCAGTTGCATCAGGCCCGTGACGACAGCTCGGTCCGCGCCATTCTTCTGCGCATCAACAGTCCCGGCGGCAGCGCGCCGGCCTCGCAGGAAGTGGGCGAGGAAATCAAAAAAGTCCGGGCTGCCGGAAAAATCGTTGTAACCTCCATGGGCGATATGGCGGCCTCCGGCGGCTACTGGCTGGCGGCCTGCACCGACAAAATCTATGCCAATCCGGCGACGCTGACCGGCAGCATCGGTGTCTATATGCCCTATGCCAACTGGGAGGAATTATATAAGAAAATCGGGATTCGTGAGGAGAAAATCAAGAGCGGACCCCATAAGGATATCCTGTCCCCGGACCGGCCGATGACGGAGGAAGAACGCGCTATTGTGCAGACTATGGTGGACGATATGTATAACCAGTTTGTCACTATTGTGGCTGAGGGACGGAAAATGGACCCGGCCAAAGTCAGGCAGTTGGCTGACGGTCGCATTTACACGGGCAATCAGGCTAAAGCGCTGGGACTGGTGGATGAATTGGGCAACATGTACGATGCGCTGGAGGGAACGGCCCAACTGGCCGGCATCAAGGGTAAGCCGGAAATCAAGGAATATGGCAAAATGTCACCTTGGTCCATGCTGATGGGCGCCAGTGAAAGCGTGGATCTCAAGCAGCTTTTGTTCCATCAATTGAAAAATGATTTGCCGGTTGTGGCGCCGATGGCCTTACCGGAAAGATGGCAGGTGGAATAATGGATACGATATTTGAGCAGGTATACGATGTACTGTTTCATCCCCGTGCAGCCTTGCAAAAAATTGCGGAACGGCGACCGATCGGTCAGGCGTTAATCATCTTTTTGATCAGTGTGATCATCCCCATGTGGGCGGTGTATTTCGGTGTCAAAGCCAGCGGCCTGCCGCAGGCGCCCGGGGTCATGCTGGTGCTGGAGCTGTTTGGCAGTCTTTTGTTTTGGCTGTTGGGAACGGCTGTCTGGCACCTGATTGCCGAATTGTTCGGTGGCCGGGGCACCGCGCTGGGGCTATTAGCCGCGCTGGGCTTTGCCCATTTTCCCCGGGTACTCTTAGTACCGCTATGGGTGCTTTCGTCCCTGATGCCGCCGGGTATCAGTGCTTTTTTAGTGACAGGCTCTTTCTTGGTTATCCTTGTTTGGAGTCTGTGGCTGGATGTTTACGCCATTAAAGGGACCTATCAGGTTTCCGGCGCCAAGGCGGTGCTCATCCTCCTGACACCTTTGCTGGCAGGAGTAGCGGGCATGTTCATTATTATGATCTTATTGGCCAGTGCTGTCATACCCTGGCCGCCTAATCTGTAACCTTAGGAACCATTGATTTATTCGCACTGCCGTCCTGACGGGCCTTTTTCCGTCTAACTGAGTCAAAAAAGCTTTGAAATAGCCTTTCTTTTAGGTTTTTCTTGCTTGCGGGACGAAAAAATCTCCCGTCACGCCGACAGGCTCATTAGATTGTCGGTTCTCTGACGAATAAGGATGGATGCTGATATGAAACGATATATACTGGCAGCGCTGTGTATAGCGCTGCTTTTTGCCGGGTGTGGCGGGAACAAACCTGTTCCCGCCGGCAAGACTGCCCTGACGCCTGTCGCTCCGGAGCAGGCAGCGAAGTGGCAACTGGCGGAACGAATCAGTGAAACCGGGGAAGGGAACAGCGCCCGGGTGCTGCAGACGGCCGGCACGGCGCCGGAACAGTGGCTGGAGCTGGCTGCCGGCAACGCCGGAACGATCGAATACAAACTGGAAGAGCCGGCCGATATAGCCGCCTTTTTCAACGGAGACGTAGAGTTTTTATCCACCCAGGGGACAGCGCAGGTAGTATTGACTGCCCTGGATGCCACAGGCGGGGAAATCGCCCGGTTGGGAACGGTGTTTACCGGAGCTTTGCCGCTGCAGCAGCAAAACAGCCAATGGCAGGATAAACGGTATGTGAATAATTATGAGGGCCGCTGGGAATCGCTAGCCCGCGAGCCGGAGTCGCTGCTCACTGCGGCCGTTCCCGGCTTTAAACCGGCCATGGCTGCCCGTTACCGGCTGACCATCAAGGTTGGGCAGGGTCAGCATGCGCTGATTAAGGGCCTGACTGCCGGGCTGACGCCGGCTAAAGCCGTGGAACTGTCCGCTGGGCAGTCCGCCTATACTGCGGTGCTGGGCGATACTCTGACTGTAGAGGCCCGGTTAACCAACCACAGCCGGCAGCCGATTGACAAACTGACGGTGCGCTGTGTGGAACCTGAGGGTTATGGCTATGTGGTGGTCGGCGAGGCCGCACAGGAGGTTACGGCATTGCTGCCGGGCGAAACGCGCGGCCTGTCCTGGACGATAAAGGCGCAGCGCCCCGATGCGGTTAATTTCGCGAAACCCTGGCCGGTACGGCTGGCGGTGGAGGACCGGACTTTCGATCTGGCCAAGCTGGCTGTCCGTGATCCCGGGCCGGGGACGGTCTACTATGTCATGACCGAGGATTTGGAGCCGATCGATTCGGCTGGTTATGCCAAAGCCTGGGGCAACGCCAACGGCTGGCTGGACCCGGAGGAATTTACCGTCCAGTTGGTGCAGAAGGCTGAAAGGCTGAATGCCATTGCCGAACAGCATGGCGCCAAGTGGACCCATTACACGGCCTGGCCGGCGGTTAAAGCCGCCGAATGGGCTGCCGGCCAGTCGGCTACCGGTAAGTGGCAGCAAGCCACTCTGGCTATCCGGCAGTCGGTGACGGAACAAAGCCGCCACGGGCATGAATATGCCCTGCACATGCATAGTGATTATGCTCCCGAGCTGCCGGGCAATGTATTATCCTATAACGCGGCGGTGGACGGTTTATGGGCCAACCATCTGCATCACGGCTGGGCTCATTCGGTCGTTACCGAAGGCGATTTTAGCGACGGCAGCAGCCGGGCCGGTATTTTATATACCTATCAGCGCATTATGGAAGAGCTTAGCGCCGATTCCGGGCAAGGCGAACTACTTACCACCCGGGCCGGTTCGTTTGATATTGGCAACGTCAATGCAGATGAACAAATGAGCACCAACGCCTACCGGAAAGTGGGACTTTGGGGTTCCAGCGATGCCGACGGCAATCTGGGCGGCAGTACGTCAGGCGCTTACGGCCAGGAAATTTATTTTGCCAAGGCTGACGATATCAACCGGCCGGCCGGTGACTTTAAAGAAATCGGGTTGGTTGAGTTCAGACCTACGCCCAAGCTGTCGATTGCCTATGATACCGATACGGCGGCGGTGATGAACGAAAAAGCCGATCAAGGCATGCGGGCCTTTATGATGGACGGGCAGATTAAACCGGGCGTCCATCTGATCGACGGTTTTACCCATGCCATGTTCATGCTGGGCAATGGTGATTGGAAAAGTCTGGAGGGAGGGCAATTCCAGGCATTGGACGAACATTTGGCTTATTTGGCTCAGACTTACGCCGAGAAGGGGCTTTTGCGGTTTTCTACAGCCAGCGAACTGGTCCGCGCTTATATCGACTACTATACCCCGAACCTCCAGGCGGTTTATGGCGCCCGGCTGAGTGATTCCTTCGGAGTCAGCGAATATGCTGTCCAACTGCTGGGAAAAACGTTGCCCAGCGACGCGGCCCATGTGCATAGGGTTACGTTGAAATATCCGCTCTATTTGCGGGACAGCGCCTACCGGATCAGCATTCTTAAAAACGGTCAACCCATTATGAATACCTGGGGCTTGCCTACGCCCTATAATGATATTGTTTTCACCGTAGACGACACGAGCGCCACCTATACGCTGAAAGTTTACCATAATCCGCTCGTGTTTCACCTGTCCGGCTGGCTGCACAGTGTGCGGCAAGCGTTGGGCAGACGTTAGTGTCTTGACCAAGTTAAATCTTAGTTTATACAGCCTATCTTTTTCCGCACTGCTGCGTTTGTCGTCAGCTTACATATGGCCGATATGCGCGCCTCCTCCGCCTTGCATTGCAGAAAAATCTATACTGTATAATTCTAATTCATAACTTTGCCAAGACACTAGT